>CAZAIZ010000127.1:0-5440 GCA_964485275.1 uncultured Pedosphaera sp. | reverse complement strand
AGCGGTCCACTTGAGACGCGAGAGCATACGCGGATCCATTCGCAGCGTAATGGTCACTGACTCCTTTGTGCTTGAGCTGGCAACAATTGAATTCTCCATCAGGCGAACATCCACTTGTGCCTCCTCCCAAAAGGCAGCCTCTTCCTTCTCGGCGGCAAACTCCGGCACCTGTTCCCAATTTGTGATTATCATACTATCCCTCCCTGACTCAGGAGTTTTTCCTGCTGGCGTTCATAAAAGAATCCCTCCTCGGCTGAGAATGGCCTGGCACAGATTACCTGAATCTGTTTTCCATTCGCCCGGTATATCGCAAAGACCCCTTCGCCCCTCGATGTCCTCCCCAAATTAAAATATCTCGCGCTTGAGGCGAAATGAGGGGCATCGGGCAAAAGCCTCACAGAAAACGGATCTTCAAATGATTCCTCAATTTCCCGCTGTTTCAATGAACAATCGGGCTGATTCGGCCCTTTTTCCCAGTCAAAGTCCATTTTTACTGTTTGGGTGATTCATATGGCCATCACAAGTCCCTACAATGTATTTACACCATTTTTGAGAAAATGCAACCCATCTAGGTTGTTTTTTTGAATTTTGCCCAGTTTTTAGGAGCCCAGTTTATCCATCATCTTGATTAAGGGCAGGAACATCGCAATCACGATACTTCCCACAATAACAGCTAGAAACACAATCATCACTGGCTCAAGCAGCGAGGTCAATGCAGCCACCGCATTATCCACCTCCTCTTCATAAACGTCAGCAACCTTAACAAGCATCTCCGGCAGAGCACCGGTTTCTTCACCAATATCAATCATACTCACCACCATGGGCGGGAAAATACCACTGCCTTCCAATGGCTTGGTAATGGTTTCCCCCTCCTTTACAGCGTCATACACCTTCTCAATCGCAATAGTGAGATGAACATTTCCTGCGGTTTCTTTCACGATATTTAATGCCTGCAAAATAGGCACACCCGATGAAATCAAAGTACCCAAGGTGCGGCTAAACCGGGCAATCGCAACCTTCCTGACAAGAGGACCAAGCGCAGGCATATAGAGTTTGAATTTATCCCAGACATACCGACCAAACTTAGTTTTGCCCACGATCAATTTGAATACGATAAAAAAAGCGATGGCCCCACCAATAACCGCAAAAACATTATTTTTAACAATGTCGGAAATCCTCAGCACAAGTAAAGTGAAACTGGGCAATGTCTCGCCTTCACCCAACATGTCAGCAAAGATCGCCTTAAACTTTGGGATCACAAAGGTCATCAAAACACCAACAATGATAACAGCCACAATCATCACTGCTACGGGATAAAACATAGCTGCCTTCACCTTGCCCTTAATGGACTCGGACTTCTCTTGGAACTCGGCCAACCGGTTTAAGGCAATTTCCAATACACCACCAATTTCGCCGGCCTTGACCATGTTGACATACAATTTGTCAAAAATCTTGGGGTGTTTCGATAATGCTTCAGAAAACGTTGAACCTCCTCCGATTGTTTCCCCAATGTCATTGATTATTCCCTTGAAATAGGGATTGGGGATAGATCTGGACAACGTACTCATCCCACGCATCAGAGGCAAACCCGCATCAATCAAAACGGCTAACTGCCTAGTGAACTGACAGAGTTCCTTGGTCCCCACCGTTGGCAGCGCCAGACTGATGCCTCCCCCACCCTTCTTAGCCGCCTTGGCCTTCTTTCTCTTTTTTGCCTCTTCTGGTGAATCTTTTACTTCTGCCACTTGAGTCGGGTAGAAGCCCATCTCCTTGATACGGGAGATAGCCTCATTCTGACTACCCACTTCAAGGGTACCCTCCTTTTGCTTCCCTTCCTTATCGATAGCAATATAACTGAAAAGCGGCATATCAATTAGGTATACTTCATCACTTCTTCAAAAGTAGAAACCCCGTCAAACATAAGGCGTAATCCATCCATACGCAAGGTTTGCATCCCGGCAGCCTGACACTTGTCCCTCAATTCCAAGGCTGGAGTACGGTCTGCAATCAAATTCCTCACTTCATCATTGATTTGAAGTGCCTCATATATGCCTCGCCTTCCTCGATATCCCGTATTGCTACAGGAGTCACAACCTGTTCCATAATACAAATCCCCAAGCACCTCCTCGTCAGTCAACCTCAGCATTTTCTGCTGATCCGGAGTTACCGCTGAATTAACTTTGCAACGATCGCAGATCGTTTTGCAGAGTCTTTGAGCCAAAACGCCGTTCACAGAAGAGGAAATCATGAAGGGTTCCACACCCATATCCAAGAGCCGCGTAATTGCTTCAGTAGAACTATTGGTGTGCAATGTACTCACCACCAAGTGCCCGGTCAGTGCCGCCTCGATCCCGATCGAAGCGGTTTCCAAATCACGCATCTCACCCACCAAAATAATATCCGGATCCTGACGTAGAAACGACTTGAGTGCCTTTGCAAACGTCATCCCCATGGACTCAACAATGTGGCACTGCACTATCCCTTCCACCGGAAACTCCACCGGATCCTCAGCGGTAAGTATTTTTGTTTCCACTGTGTTAAGCATCCGCAGACAAGCATAAAGGGTCGTCGTCTTTCCTGAACCTGTAGGTCCCGTCACCAGAAAGACTCCATTGGGCTGCTGCACGCAATGTCGAATGCTGTAATCAATTTTCTCCGGGATACTTAATGCCTCCAAGCTGGTTAAATCCTCATTCGATGAGTCCAATAGACGCAGTACAACAGACTCCCCGAACTTGGTCGGCAAAGTACTCATCCGAAACACCAATTCCGAACCAGCAATAGTTTCCTGTATGCGCCCATCCTGCGGAATCCTCCGTTCGGCAATATTCAATCCCGCCATGATCTTTAATCTGGACGAAATCGCCGGGGCAAGCTCCTTCGGAGGTGGAGTCATTAATTTCATCGAACCATCCACCTTCATACGAATCTGATAGGAGTCTTCAAATGGCTCAAAATGAATATCTGCAGCCTGATCCTTCAAGGCTTGATACAATATCATGTTCACAAAACGAACAATCGGGGCTTCATCCCCAACTTCCTCCAATATCTCAAGAGCCTCAGGCTCATCATCATCATCGGCAGTTTCATCCTCAAAACCTTCCTCACCTCCCATAGCCTCGACCAAGTCAGAATAGGATTCTTCTTCAGTATATTTTTCATCAACAAATTTTTTGACCATTGAAGGGTCAGACACGCGCAATTGCAGCGGCCTATTCAATTGATAAGCCAAATCATCCAGAGCGGTCGGATTCAAGGGATCCCCCATGCATAGGTGCAGTGTTTCTCCATCCAGTCCTACTGGAAGACACTGATAATTTTTGGCAACATCTCGCGGAATCAATCCGAGTAATTCTTCTGTGAAGTCGATAGAGGATATATCAATGACATCAGTCCCCAAATACTCGGCCATTAATTCAAGCTGGGAAGCTGTATCCAGAATCCCCTGGTCGTGAAGCAACTTGTTAATCGACTCTCCTGAAAGATTATGCTCACCCTGTATCGCCTCGATATCCTGGGGGTCAGCCAGTTGCCTGTCGGCAATCAAGCTCAACAACGGACTGTTGATTAAACCTTCCATAACTTGCTACATCAACCCCCAGGAGGAGGTGGTGGCGGTGTGCCGCCTGCGGCGGCCGCATTGGGGTCAACTCCCATTTCTGCTGCCTCCGCGGCCTGCTGCTCATCATACTCTTTCAACCGCAGGAGCATACCGTTATAATCCTGCGCCTTGTCCTGGCAATCTTCACGACTGACAACACCTTCGGCGTACCGGTTGAATAATCCGTCATCCAAGGTGACCATTCCATATTTTTGTCCCGTTTGCTGATCCGAAGGGATACGAAATGTTTTGTTGTCACGGATCAGCGCGGCAATTGAAGGAGTATTGATCATGATATCATGGATTGCACATCTGCCCTTCGGCAATCTCTTTACCAGAATCTGTGAAATCACAGCCTGTAAAACTGTCGAAAGCTGAATGCGAATCGTTTCCTGTTGCTGCATTGGAAACGCATTCACAATTCGATCGACGGTTTTCGCAGCACCGGTTGTGTGTAATGTGCCAAACACCAAGTGACCAGTTTCGGCTGCTGAAACCGCCATTTCAATGGTCTCCAGATCACGAAGCTCGCCTACAAGTATTACCTCTGGATCCTGCCGCAAGGCCCGCCTCAAAGCTTCGGCAAAGCTTGGTACATCCTTATGTACCTCGCGCTGAGTAGTGATGGCCTCCTTGTGGGGATGATAAAACTCAATTGGATCCTCGATGGTAATTATGTGAGCATGATCTTGCTCCTTATTGATAATATCAATCATTGAGGCCAAGGTGGTCGACTTCCCTGAGCCAGTCGGGCCCGTTACCAAAATCATGCCCCGAGGAGTATTTAGCAACCGCATTATTAACGTCTCATCTAGACCGATCACATCCAACGGCAACAACTCGTTGGGGATTTGTCGAAGAACGAGGGCCATATTGCCCCTCTCCTTGAAGGCAGAAACACGAAAACGAGCCTTGGTCCCAAAAGCGAACCCGAAATCAGCACCACCCACTGTCCGAATATTCTGCACCTCATCATCATTAGCAATCGCCTTTACTAAATATTCCACATCCTCCTGCTCGCAGGGTGGCCCCTCAACACGCTTAAGAGTGCCTCCATCCCGATAAGCTGGAGGAATCCCCACACGCACGTGCAAATCGGCCGCCCCTGAATCAACCATCAGGTTTAACAGGTCCGGCATCCGGTACATTGGTTCTTTTTCAGGCATAAATTTACTTAGTGTTCATCGCTCGCCGTTACACGCATAACCTCAGCAACAGAAGTCACGCCCGACGTTACTTTCCGCACTCCGTCCTGTCGCAACGTCTTCATGTGCCCCTGCTCTACCGCGTAATCTCGAAGGTCACCGACGGGGCGCTCATCAATGATCATGCGCCGTAATTGATCTTCAATCTCCAACACCTCAAATAAGCCCATGCGCCCCTTGTATCCACCACCATCGCACACTTTGCATCCCGGCCCCATCATTGCATGGCAATCTTTCATCTCGTCCTCAGTCAGTTGCAATGCATGAATCTCATCCTTATGCAATTTGTGTGGAGCAACACAAGCCTTGCAAAATTTTCGAACCAAGCGCTGTGCCAGAATTGCACGACAAGCTGCAGCAACAAGAAAAGGCTTAACGCCCATATCCACCATACGTGTCACTGCCCCGGGGGCATCGTTGGTATGCAGGGTAGAGAAAACAAAGTGACCGGTCAAAGAGGCATTCACGGCAATATTACCCGTTTCAGAATCCCGAATCTCCCCAACCATGATAATGTTCGGAGCCTGCCGCAGCATCGCTCGAAGGGCAGCGGCAAAGGTCATGCCTGCAGCATTATTAACCTGAACCTGATTGATGCCAGAAAGTATATACTCAACCGGATCTTCAACGGTAA
>CAZAIZ010000126.1:0-5441 GCA_964485275.1 uncultured Pedosphaera sp. | reverse complement strand
GCGACCTTTCAGTCCTACGGCGTTATCCGCAATGTGCGCCTCCGCAAACTGAAGTGATTCAGACTCCGTAATGATGACCGAAGTGGTTAACGCCAATACGACCCTGAAATCCCTGCCGGAACTAAAGGCCCATCTGGATTTGGCAAACCGCCTTGGTCTACCCATTCACCCCGATCCCAGAAAAAACTGGGATAACCTCAAGGCTTCCCTGTTATTTGCATCACGATTTGACTCTACATCCCGTATTTTTGATGCTGGAGCGGACAAGGAACCCACTTCCGTTTTTCTGCCCACTATGCGACAACTTTTGGATTGCGAACTATTCGGAATGAATCTGAATTACGAACAGGAAAGCGAGACGGTCAACCGGATTTCATATGTTAGAGGAGACATAACCAAAACCCCTTTTCCGAACGCACACTACGACGGAATTACCAGTTTAAGTGTCATAGAACACGGGGTAGACCTCGACGCGTACTTTAAAGAAATGTCGCGACTCCTTAAACCGGGAGGGCTACTGGTGACCTCAACGGATTATTGGCCGGACAAAATTCATAACGAGGAACAGGTGGAGGCATACGGACAACCTGTCTTTATTTTTAGCCAACCAGAAATCGAACAAGTCCTGGAAAAAGCTGTCGAGCACAACCTCCATCTCACTGGCAAGATCGATTATGAAGCCGAAGAACAAACTATCAATTGGCTTGGCTTCGAGTACACATTCATCATATTCACCCTGCAAAAGCACTAATCACAACAGCTGTTGCGGGGGACGGAAGAGCAACCCAAATAGAAACCCGTCATGAAACCGCTCTACTTATTCTGTTCAGAACGTCGCTTCCCTTCTTCATCCAGTTCCTTCATGCGCTTGGCTGTCTCCGGCAGCACATGGGGTCCCACCCAGTTAACGTAACGCTGCAGGGCCTCTTTCGATTCGGTTTTAAGATCGCGTATCTTCAGGCACTTCGGGCAGAATCCCAGCGTCTTGTCCCTCGACATTTTTGACTGGCTGTAGCCCAGCGTTCCATCGGGTTTGATGAATACTGCAGGGTCTACCACAATGAACAGGAAAGGCTTCCCGTCTTTCCCCTTGCCGGGACAGCCTGGGTTTTGGCAGGCGAATGCCGGCCAGCAAATCTCCCTGGATTTCTCATCCACATGGGTGCCCTTGCTGCCCGGAGCCTCCACGCGACGATGCGTCTTACCCGTGAAGTAAAGGGCCGGTAAATTGACGCGCTCCTGAAAAATATCATCGCTGGAGCGGGGATCGGGATCCTTCCCGCCGCAGGCAAATAATAATGAAACCATGCCGATCACCAATATCAGCCAGATAAAATGAAACCTTGTTTTGAACATCATTTATTGGATGTGTTTTACCACTACTTCACGGGGTTGGAAACAAGCAGGTGCAAAATCATAATTTATTGACTCCCAGCACGTCACTCTCAAAAAACAGCGCTAACTCTTTCAGTTACTAATTCGGAGACAGGCTGGTTGAGGGGATATCCGTCTGTGCTCCACCTGGAGGAGTCCACTGCACTCGGAGCCAACCAGGGGACGGTCCATTAGCTTCCTCCTGCCACCGAATCTCGATGGGCACCTTTTTCCCCGCCTGCAGTGCCACCGGCTTGGAGGCGACATAATGCATCCATCCCCAACCTTGGAATACATTTAGCACTTGCGCCCCATTAACCATTATCCAAGCTTCATTATCCACGTTTACGTGAAAGATGTGGGGGCCACTGGTTGTTGCGGTAATAAACCCCGTCCACTTGGCCGACAGCATCGAACCAGGCATTGGCCCGGGCAATGGGACGCTATAGGGTTTACCCCAATTATAATAAAGACCTCCAAATGGCATATTGAGAGAGGCATCAAGACGTGAAGCTGAGGTTCCGCTCCAGCTGTTATTAACATAATAGGTTCCCTTTAAGCCATTGCCAACAATGGGCGGGGCTCCCCCGCAACCGATCACATGGATACTTGCTTTCCCCCTTGAAATACCACCCACCGAATTAATGTGGGCCTTTACAATTTTACCCGACGCTCCCAAGTCAGCGTTGCTACTCTGGCTGGCACTCCCATCTGCCTTCACCAGCTGCCCCTGACTCTTCATTAGGGAGGCCATGGCATGCGCATGGATTGGAGTTTCATCGGCACCCGCCCAGTTCGCAGTGGATAAATCACAAGTGGAAAGATTGCGCGTGGCTGCCAGAATCGTGGAGGGCCTCCCGATATCCCCACCTTCTGCCAGCACGTAACTGATTGCCCCGGCATCAATGAGCTGGTTTTTGGGTGTACTGTATTGGCTCCATTGGCTCTGCGCCGTCTCATAGGCCGCCTGCCTTTCTGGATCGCAGGGCGACCACAATATTTTGGAAGTGCTTAGTTCACTTTTCATGGCCGGCACAGAAAAAATATGCTCCAAAGTCTTCGAATAGTTATTTCCGAAATGCCCCGGTATTTGAAACGGGGTCAGCTGCCAGGGCAGTCGTCCCGTGTTGTCATTGGCAAAACCGATAAATGCCTTACCCATCTGCCCAAGGTTGTTCACGCATTTGATCCGGTTCGCCTTCGCCTTGGCCTTGGCCAGGGCCGGAAGCAGCATGGACGCCAGAATGCCGATGATGGCGATGACAACCAGTAGCTCGATGAGGGTAAATCCCGTTTTTTGGAGTGTTCTTTTCATTGTGACATACCTTTCTCTGTCGTGGAAACCTTCAGGCCTCCGGCTCAATCTCACGCCCTTGCGTGGAAATGACGCATATCGTCGGCCCAGGATATTCGTTCATTCGTTTTCAAACTGAAAATATAATAAATGCCAATGTTGAATAAATCAATAGCAGTTACCGTGCCGCGCATCTTTTGGAATAATCCTTCTAATTAAACAATATTTTCGCTTGATGGGGGGAAGGCACACTGCTTCGAAATGAAAGTAAATTGCAGTTGGTTATAACCGCTGAGCGTAGTGCACTTGACGGGCAATTTCCTGAAAACCGGTTTCGGGATATAGCGTCTGCCCGATGGGATTACTTTCCATCGTTTCAATTACTGCGTACTCAAGCTTTTCGCTGCGAAAATAATCCAACGCATATTCAATAAGCGCCCGCCCCAGTCCTTGCCCCCGTGCGCCGGGAGTCACAGCCAGATTGGGAATTCGTCCTTTCCCTGCCTCCCGGTCTATCTTGGTGCTGATATAGCCCAAAACCAATCCGTTGGCCTCCGCTATAAACAATCCTTCTGAATTTGCTGCAACATCCTCATCAATATGCCGGGCCTTGCGCCAACGCCAATCGTGGCCTGCAAATTCGCCTCCCAGCTTCTCCTCCAGCAAGTGATCCAGCGAAACTCCAACAAATCCCTCAACCGTAATCGTTTTGACAGCCTCCAAGTCCTCGTCCTTATATTTACGAATACAGTATTCCACCTGCAAAGAATCAAGGCACCGACAAGTGCTTCCGCCAATCAGAAATTTTTGACAATCGCGCGGCTTGCCGACCTAGGGGCCCCTGGGTCATCATCAGCACGTGCACCTGACGCATTTGCGATTGAGGGATTTCCGGAACTATGACCGGCTGGACGCTGACTTCGGCCCGGGCTTTCATCTGCTCTTGGGCCGCAATGCACAGGGCAAAACCAGTATACTCGAAGCACTTCATTTACTGGCCAATCTCCGCTCATTCCGGGGAGTTGGCAGTGGGGCCATGGTACGCCACAATCAAACAGGCTGGTTTGTGGGTGGACACGTCGTGGGAACCGGATCGCATAACGTGAAAATGTACTGGTCTGCACGCGAGCGTCAACTCACCCTTGACGATGAACCGGTCAAAAAACTCACTGATTATCTGGGGACATTTCGTACAGTGGCTTTTTGCACTGAAGATCTGGCACTGGTCAAGGGAGCCGGTCGTGGACGCAGGCGGTTTATGGATTTCCTTTTGTCCCACACAATCCCATCCTACCTGCCTCTCCTGCAGCGCTACACACGTTCACTGCGATCTCGTAATGCGTTACTGAAAAAGAAGCCCATCGATGATGATGCACTGGATGGTTTCACCATTGAACTCGTTAAGCTGGGCAACGAAATCATCAAACAGCGAGCAGAATTGCTGCCTCAATTAGCTCCGCGCATCTTGGCCGCCCATCAACGTATCGCTCCTGGGAGTGAGTCTTTAAATGTGGATTATGTCCCCAGCGTAAAATCTGATTTTTCCGAGGAGCTTGGTCGCGCAAAGGATCGGGAAAGCAAACTGGGCTCCACCACCATCGGCCCACACCGCGATGAATTGGTACTACTGATGGATGGAAAACCAGCTGCTGAGTTTGCCAGCGAAGGTCAAAAACGATCGATTGCCATCGCCCTCAAAATTGCCCAGGCCGAACATCTGAACTTCGTTCACGGGATTCCTCCGGTATTACTCATTGATGATGTAATGGGGGAACTGGACATCGAAAGGCGCAAGGGGTTTCTCCCCTTATTGGAGTCGTGCAGTGAAGGTCGAGGTCAGGTTTTCATGACCTGCACAGAGGAAAATTGGCCTCAGGAACTGGGGAAAACCCTGCAACGATGGCATGTCTCTGATGGGGCAATCCATGCCGTATCTTGAAATGCCTTTTTGAGTGCAGCGCATAAAAAATCTGAAAATAGTGTTTTTACGGCTCAATTGAGGGTGAACTTATTCACCAACACTGGACAAAACCCCGCGGTGTAAGGAGAATCGCGGAGCCTAGAGAAAACCATGAATGCACGCAGTATATTGCAGGATAAGGGGTTCTGTGTCCGCTCCACTCCGCCCGACGCCACGGTGCTTGAAGCATTGCAGTCGATGGATAGATACAAGGTCGGTGCCTTGATGGTTGTGGAGAATGGTCTGCTCATCGGTGTCATTTCCGAGCGCCATTGTGCCCGCAAAGTGATGCTCAAGGAACTCTCCTCAAAGACCACCCGCGTCTCGGAGATCATGGCCAGAGAACCGGTACAGGTTGGACCAGAATCCACTCTCGAGGAGTGCATGGCCATCATGGGTAAACATCGCGTACGCCATGTACCAGTCACTGAAGAAGGTAAGGTATTGGGCGTTATTTCCTCAAACGATTTGCTTAACCTCGCTCTCACGCAAAAGGATCATATCATCCAACAACTGGAGCAATATATCGCTCCGGGCCCATAAAGCTTGCGACTTTAGGTACGCAAAAAAATTCAAGGAGAACCCTGTTCGCTTGGTTGGGAGCTATCGTTGGGAAAACAACGAATTTTCAAATCAAACAATCACGAATAAACTCGATGAGCGGACCGGGCCACACCCCCAAGCCGACGGTGATAACTGACAAGATCAAAATTACCGCACCAGAAGGCCAACCAATAGGATCTTCCTCCAACTTGCTCGTCTCTTCACTCACAAAAACCGCCTTCAACACCTTGAGGTAATAATAGAGGGCCA
>CAZAIZ010000125.1:0-5480 GCA_964485275.1 uncultured Pedosphaera sp. | reverse complement strand
CTGCCTGCTCATCCCTGCATGATTCCATAGTCGCCCCAATGCCCCCGGACTGCCCAACAATCCCGGGCGCGCAACCAACTCCTTCGCAGCCGCCTTACTTATGCACCCTCCCGCAAGTCGTCTAGCCATCAATCCAAGAAGCCCTCTTGAGGCCAGCCCATGATCGACGTGCACGTTCGGCTCTTCAATCACAACCCGGTCCGCTGCCAAGCGCTTAGGAACAATGATTATCCTCTCAAATACTTCCCTTAAGAACGGCCACTCGGAGAGGATGAAAGAATTCTCCCCCGGTCGCTTATATGGGAAATGTGAGGTAAAAAGCACCACCGTGCCATCTCTCCCATGGCCAGTCTTATCCATGCTCATCCAACCATGCCTGAAACATTAAAACGCTCCATAAGTGATGCCCAAGGTCTTGCATCCCCGACAAATGTTCTTGCCATGCAGATAGAATCGGTTCGTGACAAAAATATCCATCCTTCTTCAAACGCCTCGAATCCAAGAGTGCCTCTGCCCATTCTCTTAGCGGCCCTCGCAACCACGAATCCAGTGGTACCGCAAAACCCCGCTTGGGGCGTTCGATGAGTGGAGCGGGAACATATTTAAAGAGAATTTGACGCAATGGCCATTTACCGACTCCATCACGAATTATTGCGTCGACCGGCAGACCTCGTGCCAATTCTTCTACACGATGATCCAACAAAGGAGCCCGCGTCTCCAATCCCACACCCATCGCTGCTCGATCCATCTTTACCAAGATATCTCCTGGTAAATAAGTCTCCATATCCACTTTCATTGCTTCTTGAACAAAGGAGCCATCCCCATCACGTTTTGGCCAAGTCTCTTCCTCCTCATCTTCGGCTCCAACACCCAGTACCACATTTCCCGGTTGATCCCACACTGAGATCATTCGGCGATAAAACTCTCCTGATGTACCCACACTCAAGCAACTAGCCATCTTTTGTCGACGGTGATTATTACCTGCCAAGAAGTGTAGGGTCTTACCCGCAAGACTACTTATCTTACCCGGAACCCTTTTGGCCCTACCCCAATGACCATTCCACTTGAAATAACGGGAATAGCCGCCAAACAATTCATCACCTCCATCTCCAGTGAGGCACACCTTGACGTGTTCACGCGCCAAACCTGCCACTAGGCAAGTCGGAATCTGAGAGGAATCAGCAAATGGCTCGTCATATCTTAAGGGCAATTGCGGAACCAATTTTCTTGTTTCTTCATCGGTCACATAATGCTCGAAATGATCAGTTCCCAAGTGTTTTGCAACTTGCTTTGCATGCCTTGCCTCATTGAATGCCGCTTCATCAAATCCAATTGTAAACGTCTTGACGGGTTGTTTGACGATCTGCTGCATCAAGGCCACAATAAGCGATGAATCGACACCGCCGGAAAGGAACGCACCCAAGGGTACGTCGGCAACCATTTGACCTTTTACCGCATCGAGTAAAACTCTTTCCAATTCGTCAATGCTACAGTCGTCCCCACCTTTATTCCTGCACCAAAATGGTCGCACCTTTGACTTAGTACCCCAAGATGCCTCGTCGATCTGGATCCAGCTGCCCGGAGGCACTTTCCAAATCCCCTCATAAATGGAAGATGGTTCCGGAACATAATTATGACGAAGCAATCCCATCAAAGCCATCCGACTCACTTTTCCTTCCCAGCAAGGGTGTTGACGCAAGGCCCTCAACTCTGATCCAAAAAGAAAAACGTTATTCTGCCACCCATAATAAAGCGGTTTCTCTCCAAACCGATCGCGAGCTAAATAGATTTTTTGATTCTTTCGATCCCAAAGCCCAAAAGCAAACATGCCTCGAGTACGCTCAAGCAGATTCTGCAGCCCCCAAGCCTCTATTCCGGCCAAGAGCACTTCTGTATCCGAATGCCCACGCCAGGACAAATCTCTCTCCTCTGTGTCCAGCCACCCTCGGATTTCCCTGTGATTGTAGATTTCCCCATTGAACACGATTAAATATCGACCACTTGCTGATGTCATGGGCTGGGCACCTGCGGAGCTCAAATCGATTATCGAAAGTCGCCGATGCGCCATCGTCACCCCAACATCGGGATCAATCCAAGTACCAAAGTCATCTGGGCCACGATGCTTCAATGCTTGCGCCATGCGCTGCCCAACTTGAGCCATTCTCTCTCGACTCCAGTCACTCTCAATATCCCAATACCCAGCGATCCCACACATTATGAGTTAAGTAACAGAAACCTGTAATTCCGGGACATCAGATACTTTCCCTCCTTTAAGAAGGCACTCATAAAGCCGAGCATAATTATCAACGCACTTGTCCAAGGAAAAATTTTCCTCGACCCGTTTCCTGCCCGCTTCTCCCATGCGTTTGCGAAGCTCACTATCACGTGCCAGCCTCAGAATAGCCCCCCCTAGTTTATCCGAATCCCTTGGGGGAACCACCAGTCCAGTCTCCTCATCAATGACCGCCTCAGAATTTCCTCCTACATCCGTCACGACCATGGGTAGTCCTGCCGCCATCCCTTCAAGCACAGCATTCGAGAATCCTTCTTGGTGGGAGCATAAAATACCCATATCTGAAGTAGCCAAAATTTTCTGCACCTCATCCCTTTCGCCCAAAAATTGAATGTTCGCATTAATACCTGCTTTCCCTGCCTGACTGACAAGTGTCTCTAATTCACCATCATCCCTGCCGATTACCAATAGTCGCCATTCTGCGGGCAATTGGGCACGAATTTTTGCTAATGCTTTAAGTAAATCAGCATGCCCTTTGTGCGGTGCTAAATTCGCAATGATAGAAATAACCAAAACGTCCTCACCAATATGCAACCGGCTCCTTGATTCTAAACGTCCCGATTTCCCAGTACGGGCGGGACAGGGAATTCCATTATAAATAATCCCAAGCTTCTCACATAAAACGGATCCCTCGCTGGCCAGTTGATCAACCACGGCATGTGAATTCCCCAGCACAACTTTCATATGCGACAGCACACGGCTTTCGTACAAACGTGCCAAGCAGCTCTTTTGGAGGTAATCGTTCAACACCCGCCGGCTTGCAACCCGGATTGGGACCCGCCACAATACACTTAAGATGCCTCCGACCCATATTCCCATGGTCAAGAAACAATGAACAACCTTGGGACGTTTCCATATAAGCAAGCAAGATAACCACGCCATCGTGAGAGGCATCAGAAAAATCGCCCTAAGAAAACGAGGGATGGAGGGGCGATAGGGCCTCAATATACCGGCCAATGGAGGGGCTAAGACGCTAATCCCGGAATCTTCTATTAACTCCCCCTGGGGACCTATATTTGTAAGGGTACACACAATGGGCTTGAAGCCCCTTCGCGCTAATTCCGGCAACAACCACGCTAAGTGCCTCTCACCTCCTCCAGTTTCGAGACCACCAATGACAAAATAGATTTCTCGCGACTCAGCCAAGCCCTTGCCCCCAGTTGGTTAATTCATGGTAGAATTACAATCGCCTCTCTCTAGACGTTAATTACCACGCAGACATACGAACGACTAACCCTTAATACTTCATCTCATTGGAATTCGCCTAAAAATGAACTCATTACAACCATGCCCTCCGCCGCGAGTTGTAAGCCCGATAAGCTGGAAGCCCCTTTTGCGAAAAAAAACGAAAATGCACTCAGGAGTAGACACTTCAAAGGGCAACCCTCCCACCCAATCAATCAAATCTCTGCCTGGACTCATTCCTCGCATGTTATTTTGCGAATAATGAATCCACGTATGGAATGGATGGCCGCGAACCGCATCACGAACTATCGCAGGACCCCAGAGACGAAGAAAAGCAGGCACAAGCACAAGCCATCTCAGGAAGCTCGGCAGCCAGTTGTATAATTTTTTTACCTTCAACCAAAGTCGACTCCACCTGCCTTGGTCATTGTAGATAGATATATAAAGTTTCCCCTCGTCGGCAACCAACGGCGCCACGTTTTCAAGCGCTCTTCTTAAATCCCCGGTATGGTGCAGGACCCCCCATGAATAAACCACATCAAAGGAGCCCAGACCCGATAGATACTCCGCATCCAGTACGGAGCCCTCTTCAATCTTCCATTCAGGATCCTTCGGACAGTAAAGATGCTTCAAATAATCCGCACATGATACGGATTTGGGGTCATAATCAAACGAATAAACCCTTGCCCCTAATCGACGTGCGGCAAGGCTAAACAAACCGCTGCCAGACCCAACATCCAGAAAACTCATCCCATCCAGTGATTCGACCTCCAGCGCACTCCTAAGCGATTCTTTCGCTGCGAGGACACGATCCTCACTTAGTCCATCCAGAAACTTGGCCCAATTGGCACCGAATTCGAATCGACGACCAGACTCAACCTCCGCTTTATGAACCTCCATCCCTAGAAGTTTTATCCGTTAATAAATAACATTAATTCACTGTTTTCCCGGTGTTTCCCGTGTCTTGATCCTCTCCTGACTTTCCTATTTGACGCCAGAATTCTGATGCTAAAATTTCTTTAGCGACAAGGCTATGTCCCAACTCATTCCAGTGCCCGTCGGTGGGAAATTCAAATTTTTGCCGATTTTCACGGAAGTGATTCGCAAACGGTTCCTCCATATCTATGAGGTGTATATCGGTGTAGACGGCAGCCTCAACTAATTTATGTTTCATCTGGCTATAGTAAGATCTGCCGATATCTCGAGGGCTCGGCTCATAAATATTGGCACGTTCAGCATCTAGAATGAGTACGATATTCCCTGTTCTTACACCCGTTGCCTCCGGCAAAAGTCGAATAAAGTGAGCAATGGCCTCCCGTCCCAGCCGTACTCTTTTTGGATCAATTACTTCTCTTTTACCTCCGGATGTAACATTAAATTCAATACGCCGGAAGTCCACCTCACAATTATAAACCAGGTAGCGGGCAACAGCAGAGTGTCTAAAAATACTCGTTAAAAGAGATCGTCCAGGATGGTAATAAACTGTCTCCAAATCTGCCATACCGGGAGTCCCTGCTTCTTCAGGGAAGAAAGTCAAAGAACCACCATTAGATTTATATTCCTGGAAACTTTCATCATAATCATTTCCCACGATACAAAAAATATAGTAATCTGGCTTATACTGCCCACGCACCCATTCGGCGTACTTCAGATAAGTGGATAAAGAGCAACCGCTGGACCCAAATGCATAAACACGCACCTCGTCAGTCACGCTTTCCCCTACTATGCCGTGGAACGTTTCAGGATTCTGCACCTGAAGAGCCTCCACATAGCTGTCGCCAATCACAGCCACTAAGGATGCCTGCCGCTGTCGGTCGCGTTCATATTCAAAGTCACTGTAGAAGCCCGCTCTATTCGTTTTTTTTCGGGTAACAATGGAGAAATTCCAATCTCGACTAAAAGTATGCTCCCGACTTGGCTTATATCGCGGAACCGGGTTATTGACATCCACTGGCATTAAGCCGGGAGATTCACTCAAAGGCAGAAATCGTAACAAAATTTC
>CAZAIZ010000124.1:0-5500 GCA_964485275.1 uncultured Pedosphaera sp. | reverse complement strand
GCGTGGCAGTGGAGGTTCCCGAGCGGCTCATCAATGCGGTGACCGGTTTAAGTGGTAGCGGTCCAGCCTATGGCTTTCAAATGATTGAGGCTATGAGTGATGGAGCAGTCGCGGCTGGGTTGCCCCGTGAGCTGGCCACACCGCTGGCAGCTCAAACCCTTTTAGGGGCGGCAAAAATGGTATTGGAAACGGGGGAACACCCCGGCAAACTCAAGGACATGGTCACTAGTCCTGGTGGCACCACTATTGAAGGGCTCCATGAAATGGAGGCAGCGGGAGTGCGTGATGGACTGATGAATGCGGTGCGTGCTGCTAGCGATAAAGCAGCAAACCTAGGCTAAACATGGCGTTTCCTGCCCCATCAGAAAAACAGGCCAAAGTGTTGTGGTTTTCGGTCACTGCGCTGGCTATCGCCGTATTTCTGGCCCTATTGGCATTAATGTTCTACGGCTTTGCCTGGCTACTGGACCGGCTTTCCCCTGTATTATTACCACTGGCTGTAGCAGGTATTCTGGCATTTCTCCTCAATCCGTTGGTCAATATGTTCGAGGGCAAAATGTCAGCCAAAGTAAGCAAACTATTTGACAAATTACGCAACCCAAAGCGTGTCAAGGCGATCCTTTTGGTCTTCATCGTTGCAATTGGAATTATCAGCACACTCACAGTGGTTGTTCTGCGCACCGTGGTGCCAGATGTGGTCCGACTTGGCAAGGATGCTCAAATCGAACAGATTGAACAAAGTACCAAGAAATGGCTCCTTAAAAACCAGAAATCCGGTTTGGGTAAATTCATGCAGCTTGATCAAGTTGATGTCAGTAGGCTTGAGTTGCAGAGCCTCATAAAGCTGGATGCCGTCAGCTTCAAAGAACTTTCAGCCAAAGGCCTGTCTAATGCGATTACCTGGATCGGAATGCTGGCGGGGCTGGCGTTGGTGCCGGTTTATGTGTTTTATTTCCTTCTAGAGGCTCAAACCATCCAGCGCAAATGGAGCGATTACCTGCCGCTCAAGGAATCCAAGTTTAAAGAGGAAGCGGTTTTCATTCTCGAATCGTTTAATGACTGCCTGATTGTCTTCTTTCGTGGCCAGGTACTGGTAGCGATCACCGTCGGAATCTGTTTGGCAATCGGCTTTTCTTTGATCGGCTTGCCCTATGGAATATTGCTGGGACTGCTGGCGGGAATTGTGGGGATCATCCCTTATTTTGGAGTAATCGTTTCCACTGTACCCGTCCTACTGCTTTCCTCAACCCAAGGAGACCAGATGAGTTTCTTTGGTATGGAGCTGGGAGTTTATGCGCCCATCGTGGCCATGGGTGTTTGCGTCGCGGTGCTTTTTCTCGAGAAAACTGTGATCCAGCCTAAGATCATCGGCGATAGAGTCGGGATGCATCCGGTGGCAGTTATCATCTCGGTCCTAATGGGCACCACCCTGGTAGGTGGGATCATTGGAGGTCTATTGGCCATTCCGGTCGCCATGGCGCTACGTACGGTCCTCTTCCGGTATGTATGGGTCAAACGCCAGATACCTCAAACCGCCGTCCAAATGGAAGCTCTCTAGGGTAGTTCCCATTAAGAGGGCAAAACTCCTGGAATTTGGCGCACGTCAACCGCTTCCATGCCCGCAGCAAGGATGGCTTCCATGCCGATATCGGTGTCTTCATATGCCCGACATTCTTCTGGCGGCACACCAAGTAGTGCAGCTGCTTTTAAAAAGGTATCGGGAGCGGGCTTATGATTCTCAACATCATCAGCGGTGACCACCGCGCCAAACCAATCCAAAATACCCACTCCTTCCAGGAGCGGCATGATGTATTTGGAGCGACCGCCGGTGGCAACCGCCATGGGAATATGATCTCGTGCTGTACGGGCAATGGAAGCAATGGGCTCAATGAGTTTAGCCTCAGGCATGAGTGGAATATACGCCTCCTCTTTCTGGCGCGAGACTTCAGCGGGGTCAAAATCCAAGCCCTGCTCTTCCTTAAGTGTTTGTAGAATTTTTACCGACGGGATGCCTCCCGTGGCGTAGTGTCGCTCTTCGGAAAATTTAATCCCATTGCGCTTACATACAATATCCCAAGCACGCCAATGCAGCGCCATGGAATCAACCAGTGTCCCATCACAATCAAAAATGAGTGCTCTAGGTTTCACCATATCAGACCTCGATTGCTGCAAGTTTTTCCTCAAGATCATGCTGTATAAGGGAATTAATCATCTCGCCGATTTCTCCCTCCATGAATTGAGGCAGGCTATGCAGAGTTAGTTCGATACGATGGTCGCTGACCCTATTCTGTGGGAAATTATAGGTACGAATGCGTTCATTTCGCTCACCCGTTCCCACCTGTGATTTGCGTTTAGCAGCGTATTTTGCCTGCTCCTCAGCTAATTTTTGATCCAGCAATCTTGACCTTAACACTTTCATGGCCTTGGCTTTGTTTTTATGTTGGGATTTCTCATCCTGACAGGTGACCACCAAGCCCGTTGGCTTGTGCGTAATCCGGACCGCTGAATCGGTGGTATTGACACTTTGGCCACCAGGCCCACTGGACCGGTATACATCCACCTCCAATTCAGCAGGATCAATCTCCACATCCACTTCCTCAGCTTCGGGAAGCACTGCCACGGTCACTGTGCTGGTATGAATACGGCCACTGGCTTCAGTAGCCGGCACTCGTTGAACTCGATGAACGCCGCTCTCAAATTTCATGAGCTTGTACACTTCCTCCCCATTGAGAGCAAAGATCACTTCCCGATAGCCGCCCAGTTCAGCCGCATTGCCCTCCATTAATTCATGGCTCCACCCTAGGGCTGCCGCGTAGTGGGTATACATCCGGTAAAGATCCCCAACGAACAAGGCCGCCTCATCACCGCCAGCTCCGGCTCGGATCTCAACGATGGTATTACGCGAATCAGCTGGATCAGGAGGAACTAATCCATATTGCAGCTCTTTTTCCAATCGTGGGATTTCCTCCTCCAAGGCGGTAGTTTCTTCAACCGCCATCTCCCTAACCTCATCATCCTCTCCCTCAATAAGTGCCCGGTTATCCTGCAGTTCTGTGCGTGCCCTGAATAAACGATCGCCTAGTTGTACAAGTTTTTTAACCCGGGCGTACTCGCGCCCCAGTTCTTGTGCCCGCCGATTGTTCTCGAAGACTTTTGGGTCTCCCAGCTCGGTTTCCACTTCAGCCATGCGAGCAGCAAACTTGGCGATATGCGGCTGAAGGTCCATGAGGAGCAAAAACAAACCACCCGCCACGGGAATGACCGGGCGAGCGGTTATCAAACCGATTAGCTATTTCTTCCCTTTAGCCGCACGATCTTCGGCCATCTTCTTGGCCTTGGCCGCACGCTGTTGGAACTTGTCCACGCGACCTGCTGTGTCCACAAAAGTCTGCTGGCCGGTATAAAAGGGGTGCGAAAACCCGCTGATCCCCATTGAGTAAAGCGGGTATTCCTCTCCCTCGAAAGTCCCTGTTTCTTTCGTGGGAGCACAGGAGCGAGTGAGAAACTCGTCGCCTGTACCCGTGTCACGGAAAATAACCGGCCGATAGTTCTCTGGATGAATATCTTTTTTCATGATTCGCTGCCTAAAACAGAGCGGAGGAAACTAGCAGGCAAACCCATCAAAGCAAGCGAAAATCGACTACTTATCTCCGGGTTCAGTCACAATTTCGCCCTCCCGTTCCCGTTGAGGCATGATCACACAAGCATCCTTGCAGCCAAAAAAACGGCTAAGAATATAGCGGTTACGACTAATCAGGCCGTATACCTTTTCTGCAACCCAGATGACCCCAGGCAGCCACATAAACAGAGAAAAAGGGATAAGAAGCGGCATACGCAAACCTAGGAACCGCAGGGCCCGTGCCCCTCGCAACACAGAACCATCAACCTTCACACAGTGGATCGCTTCCATCAGTTTTTCGTGCGTGAGTCCGGGTGCCATTTTCAGGCATTCTGGATCGGAGGCCGGAACCAATTGCACCACAGTAAACCAGTCCAGCCACGTCAATACCTTCATCTGAAAGGTGCACATGGCACAGTCATCATCGTATAAAAGGCGGTGTTTTTTCGGCTCGGCCATTCTCCACTGACAACCTACCTTAACTCGCCCTGAAATCCAAGCCTGATGACCCGTAACCTGAACACTCTCACCAACCTGTTCCCTCTCTGGGTTACTGTGTGCGGCGTGCTGGCACTTTTCCAGCCAGCCTGGTTCACGTGGTTTAAGGGGCCACTGATTGTTTGGGGTTTGGCGATCATCATGCTGGGCATGGGTATTACCTTATCGTTGGATGACTTTAAAAAAGTCACACGCACCCCACGGCCGGTTACATTGGGTGTTATTGCCCAGTTTTGCATCATGCCTTTTATGGGGTGGACCATCGCTAATGCGTTGAATCTTCCTCCTGAATTCGCGGCAGGCTTGATCCTGGTCTCATGTTGCCCCGGAGGAACAGCTTCGAACGTGGTGGTCTATATCGCGCGGGCAAATATCGCTCTTTCTGTCCTTATGACCATGTGCAGCACTTTCGCCGCCATTGCCCTGACTCCGATACTCACTCAGTGGCTAGCCGGCAAATATGTGCCGGTCGATGCATGGGCACTCTTCCGGAGTACCGTCCAGATTGTGCTTCTACCCATCGTTATCGGCATGCTCCTCAACCGTTACGCACAAAAAACGGTGGAACGGGTTAAGCCCGCCGCCCCACTGGTTGCAGTAATCGCTATTGTGCTAATTGTCGCCAGCATCCTTGGAGCCCGCGCCGAACAGATCCGTGAAAGCGGAGGCATTCTGCTTTTAGCCGTCACCTTGATGCATATGGGCGCCTTTGCCCTGGGGTATGGCATCACGCGTGTGTTCGGTTTTGAGGAACTGGTCCGACGCACCGTCGCCATTGAAGTAGGCATGCAAAATAGTGGTCTGGGCAGCGCACTGGCTGTGAAGCATTTTACACCATCGGCTGCGACCCCGTGCGCCGTTTCAGCGATCATGCATTGTATTATCGGAAGTTTTTTGGCGGCACTCTGGAGGCGCGATGCCGAAAAGTTGGACGAGTCCAAAAAGATCGATCAGTAAGGTGATCCTTGCCTCGCCCGTACTCCTGCGGCACACTCGGCACCGCTCCCAGTTATATGAAACAGTACAATAATTTCATTAATGGCCAATGGGTTGCCGCCGCTTCCGGCGATACCTTTACTAATTGCAACCCGGCTGATACCCGCAAGGAAGTAGCCGAGTACGCCAAAGGCGGCAAGAGTGACGCACAAGCCGCTATTGAGGCGGCACAAGCCGCTTTTGCCGGATGGCGCGACACTACCCCACCTGCACGTGGAAAAATCCTTTCGGCAGTAGCCAATAATCTCGCCAGTCGTCAGGCGGAGCTGGCGGAATTGCTTTGCCGCGAGGAAGGGAAAACCAAGGTGGAGTCGGGCATGGAAGTGGGCCGCACAGTCGATATTTTCAGGTTTTTTGCCGGTCTCTCCTACACCATCGGCGGGTCTG
>CAZAIZ010000123.1:0-5522 GCA_964485275.1 uncultured Pedosphaera sp. | reverse complement strand
ATCCCATCATCCTTTGTTACAAGTTAAATGGCCAGTGGCTTAGTGGCAGGCGTGGTGCGCCGGTGCGCATGCTGGTACCCGATGCCTACGGCTTTAAGTCGGTAAAGTGGCTCAAGAGCGTGGTACTCACCAACAATCATCAGGCCAATGACACCTACGCCAAGGGCAATAACGACATTGATAGCCAGATGAAAACCATGGCCCGCTTTATCTACAAGCCCCTGAAGGAAAAAACCGGCAATCCCATCGCTATAACCGGCCTGGCCCACGTGGGCATAAGCGGATTAAGCAGGGTACAGGTGTGGATCAATCCGCAGGATAAAATATGGCCCAAGGAGGACCCCTGCTTTACCAAGGCTCCCTGGCAGGATGCCAAAATCCTGCCGCCTCCCACCAAGTGGGGCGGTGATTTACCCGAAGGCAAACTACCATCCGATGTGCGTTTCTTCACCAGGGAAGGCCAGCCCAAACACTGGCCCATGCGCTACACGATCGCCCACTGGGCCACGCTCCTCAAGGGTATTGCCCCCGGCAAATATGATATCTATTGCCGCACCATTGATGCCAACGGAATCGCCCAGCCCATGCCGCGCCCATTCCGAAAATCCGGCCCCAATACAATCCAGAAAACTTCGATTACAATAGAGATTTAGAGGCTATGCGCACCCCACACACATCACCACATCGGGTGAAACCTCGAGTCGGTCTTCAGCAATGGGCTGCTTGCATTTGCCACACAAGCCATAGGTGCCCTTGTCCATCCGCTTGAGGGCATTGTCAATACGTTGAAGCTGCTGCTCCTGACGACGGCGCAATTCAAGGGCCATCTGCTGGTTTTGCATGGCATCCATACGCGAAAGACGACCTATGGAAGTATCCAGCTCGACGATCTCCGAAGCCTCTTTACTGGATTCCATACCAGCACGAATTTCATCTGCCAATAACGCGAGGCGGGAACGAAAAAAATCGAGGCGGTTCGTATCCATGAACCAAATAACTACTTTTACTCTTTCTTCACTTCCGTTTTCTCAAAGAAGATCACGTTTTGCCACGGAAGCAGCCTTTTTCCTTTGGAATCCTCAGTTGGAGGACCATAAGTCTCCACATGCTTGAGAAGAAACAAGGACGCTTCTTTAAGAACCTGTTCTTCAGTCATCTTGTGCAACCTTTTAATGGGAACCTTTGGATCTGCCCCGTTGTATTCCACGAAGGCCACACGACCTCCCGGTATGAGAATTTCAGTTCCGGGCTTAAGAGTTTCCCATTCCTCCGG
This sequence comes from uncultured Pedosphaera sp., assembly GCA_964485275.1. Taxonomy (GTDB): domain Bacteria; phylum Verrucomicrobiota; class Verrucomicrobiia; order Limisphaerales; family UBA1100; genus UBA1100. The sequence goes on along the minus strand of CAZAIZ010000123.1, from coordinate 4,249 downwards.
TTTAATGTGATCGTTCAACATTTTGATACGGCGATATAACTTATTGTAATCCTTGCCAATTGTTTCAAGGGTATCGCCTTCTTTTACTATATGAATGGTTACAGGCTTCAGTGCCTTCACAATGCCGCTCATCATTTCGTAGGGATGGGAAAATTCGTGATACACATCAACCATGATGATAAAATCCGTTGAGTTAGCATCAAGTTTCGGATCCCTTATTGTACCGAGATGGCCCTTCACATTGGTGATAGCTGCCGCCTTCATATTATTTTCCAGATCATCCAGCATCTTTGGCTCAATATCCACACCTAGAACAACACCTTGAGGTCCAATTTTCTTCGCCATGCGCCGAGCGATGTAACCTGTCCCCACACCAATATCGGCCACTTGATTGCCGGGCCTAAGATTAAGACACTCAATCATCTGAGTGGTGTTTTCCTCCTGCTGTCGTTCAGGTCGCTCCAACCAAGTTGCCCCCGAATGCCCCATCACATGAGAAATCTGTCGCCCCATATAAAACTTACCAATTCCTTCAATATTAGAGGACAGCAATTGCTGGTACAACGCACCAGTGCCCGGCAGTGTAACTGGACCGAATGGCTTAAGCTTAACCGTATCCTGCGCAACCAGAAACCCCGTGGCGCAGATGGAAAGGGAGAGTAATTTACAGATCCTCATCATGGAATTCACCCAACTGCCTGGTAAAAGTATAGTGGTAGGGGAATAACACCAATGTTCGTTTGGCGGATTCCTTACCCTTGGCTGGAATGGTAAAAGGCAACGTCAATACATAGAGAGTACTACCTCCGACCAGTGCCAGAAGTCCCAACGGCCGACATATGAATACATCAGCAATGATTGCCGGAGCATCCTTTCCCGACCCCGCCGGATTTGCATTCACTTCCCCGGCAAAAACAAAAGTAACCGCCAGAAGAACAACCAATTTTTGTTTAATCTTGTCCATCCTCAAACCTCCTGAGGGTACCCAAAACCACGCACATCATAAAGTCAACCCGCACTTGCCCACAGGAGGCTTGCCAATGACGGGGTTGGGCGGGTAAATCTGTTCTGTGCAAAAAACTGATCGCGCATGGGAAACGGGCTGCCATCTCTCCCCTCTAGTGCTGCTGGTTGGTATACCCATTGCCAATATCATAGCTCCACTGATTATTTGGTTTATTCGTAAAAACAATTCCCCCTCCACTGACCGCCATGGACGTGCCGTATTAAATTTTCAGATTGCCATGACCCTTTACTTCGCGGGGATGTTGCTCATTAATATAATTTTAGCAAAAATTGCCACGAAAGTCCCTTTCTTCGAATTACTCGTCCTGCCCCTTAGTATATGCATCAGGGCATGGGCATATCTGAATATATTATTCATACTACGTGCTGCCTACGATTCGGCTCAAGGGAAACTTTACCAATATCCCCTCTCCATTCGCTTCTTCCCCCAGTAAAATGGGCCGTTGGCCGAAGACCGAGCGCTTGCGTAATGTTCTAACCAAATATAGCCTTTAAGCACCATGAAAGCACTTTGTACCCTCTTCGCGTGTCTTTGGGCGTCAACATTAACGGCACAGGAAAAGCCGGGCGACCATCACAACCATTTAAAGATGATGGCCGGCACGTGGGATTTTAAATCAAAATTCTATACCGTGCCCGGCCAGGTCGCGGAAATGAGTGGTGTGGAATTAGCAAAAATGCAACCGGGAGGACTTTGGCTAATCTCTGATTTCACAGGAAAATTAATGGGAATACCTTTCCACGCGCATGCATTGATGGGTTACGAGGCGCACAGAAAAAAATATATAGGAACGTGGTCAGACTCACTTGGCTCAGTTCTGGTTATTTCATCTGGAACCTGTTTCAAAGACGGCAAAACGATCACGATGATTGGGAAGGGGTACAATCCGATTCAAAAACGTGAGATAACATACAAACAGGTATATGAAACCAAAGATGCCAGCACCAGAACCTACAAGTTGTATGACGTTCAAGAGGAAAAAGAAAAACTCATCATGGAATCTGTCTCCAAAAGACGCTCTCCTAAGTTGAGCTTAAACTCAAATATTAAAGCATCCTTTACCCACGAAATTACTGGACCAATTGGCACATACTACTACCTCGGAGGCCCGCAACAAGCACGACCACCTGAGGGCAAGTTTAAACCCGGCATGCGAGTACGTATGATTCGCAATGCGGGGAGTTATTGCCTGGTGCAAAGCGAAACAGGAATCACGGCTCACGTTTCAACAGGAGCATTGAAGCCACTCAAAAAGAAATAATTGTTCATCACAAAATACAGCTATTATCTCGAGTACAGGTTTACCCTTTAACCCGGCCTACGCTTTAGTACCAGCAGTGTAATTTCTGAATCCACGCCAATACGCATCGGAGGCCCCCAATAACCCGTGCCGCGGTTTACGTAAACCCAGCCTTTTTGCCAAGCGTTGAGGCCGCGGTGGAAAGGATGAAACCGGCCGACCACAAAGTTCCAAGGGAAAAACTGACCTCCATGTGTATGCCCCGATAGCTGCAAATCAAACTGCTGCTCGCAGGCATCCAGACATGAACCGGGTTGATGAGCCAACAATACACGAGCGTCACAATCTGGTGCTCCTGCGACTGCCGCAGCCGGGTCGGAACGGTGCGCAGGAAGAATCCGGTGTGCGCGATAATCGTTCACACCGGCTATCATTAGCTTGGCAGCTCCACGACGAATGACCGAGTGGGCATTATTTAGCACGTTAAGCCCCAAGTCTGAAAGCATTTGGCACCATGGCTCTGCGCCCGAATAATACTCGTGATTGCCAGTCACAAAAAATGTCCCGTCGGCGCTGCTTAATTCCTTTAATGGTTTCACATGTTCGGCCAAATGGGTCGTTGATCCATCTACCAAATCACCGGTAATGGCCACCATATCCGGTTTCAGTTCGTTCACCGATTTGGCGACACGACGCATAAAAGTGCCGGACAAAGTTGGTCCAAGATGTAGATCCGAAATTTGCGCAATGGAATAGCCTTCCAGTTCCTCAGGCAAATTGTGAATGGGCACTTCGACTTTTACGACCGTGGGATGTCGTCTGGCTCGCCACACGCCAAACGCACCCGCTAAAGCAGACACCCCTAACACACCAATATTAGCCGATTGATAAAAAAATCGGCGCCGTTCGGGATCTTCTGGCATCACTTTATTTTCCCGCCAATGATCTGAGGTCTTTACCCCCAAGACGCCTAGTTCCATCAACACCATGCCGGTGAAGATCAATGAGAATAGACCCATACCACCGTAGGTCACCCAATATAACGGGCCAGCCCAGCCGCCGGGACCAAGGCTGCGCAAAATGGCGAAGCTGACAAAAACAGAAACATAATGCCCGACCAATAGACCAATCACTATCCAGCGCCAACTCGAACCGTCTGCCAGCGGCCGCGTCAACCGCCAGCCCAACCAGGTGTAGGTAAGCAATAATATCGAACCAAATATGAGGAAAAACATCTGCCGGCGTCGTCTATTCATTCAAAAACGCCACATCGTTTGACTCCAGTCGCATTGCTTTTGGCAAAGCCTTGGCATCAAGGCGAACAACAATTCGGTATTTTCCGGGTTTCAATTCCGTGCTGAATTGATTGCCGCGCTTAAGTGGCTTCCCATCAATCCATGCCTCAGTCTGGAGCTCGTCTGGGAGCTTGAAGGTGATTAAGCCAGCTTTCTGGACTTCAAATTTAGTTCCGGCAAATACATGCACCAGTCCCACATGTCGGCCAACAGCCGTAACCTCGGCAATATCCTCCGCCGGCAAATCTCCGTTTACGCGCGTGGGCATCAGTTTCCAGCCAGCATTGTTACCGGCTCCCAGAACATGATTGGACCATTTTTTCCCAAAGTCTTCCTGCACAATTTTCTCGATGCCGTATTGCTCCACGCGATGGGTTCCGGGAAGCAACCGCCAGGTGCGTGCCACACCGGTTTTGGTCGCGTCAAACGGACCCGCCTTGCCCAACTCGGCAAGGAAACGATAGAGGTCGAGCTGTTCTTTTTCAGTCAGGCTCAGAATCAGGGCCGGCGGCATGAGTGACTGGCCGTTGATCTTGCGGCGCACCTGATTGCGGGGGATGGACACCAGTTTGTCGGCGGCATCACGAATCACAACTGCCGCCCCAGTCTCGCTTACCTGCACGCCCACCAGCGAACGGTTGTCCTTTGTTTCCACGACCACTGAATGATAGCCTTCCTTGATCTTGC
>CAZAIZ010000122.1:0-5548 GCA_964485275.1 uncultured Pedosphaera sp. | reverse complement strand
AATTGATCCAACCTGGAACGACAGTAATCCTTAAGACATGCGTACAGGGTGGAGGAAGGACGGGGTGGCCCTTTAGTAGGCCACCCTGTTTTTTATGTTAAACCAAACTGGGGAAGGTTCTCAGCCAAAAGATCAATTGAAGCCCAGTCCGGATCCGATGCCTGCAGTTCTTCAATGCTGCTATGGCCAGTGGCCACCGCCAGGACCTTCGCCCCGATGGATCTAGCACATTGGATATCACGCTCGGTATCGCCAATTACCAGGATCTCTTCAGGCTTAATGTCATCCCAGCGTTCCTTGGCCCAAGCCAACGCTTCCTGGGCAACAGCATTGCGCTCAGTGGTTTTATCACCAAAAGCGCCCATTTCGAATTCATCCCATATATTATAGTGCTTTAACTTGAGTTGGGCGCCTTGAGAGTGGTTGCCGGTAAGTAACCCGATAACTGGTGGGGACTGACTTTGGCGTATTTTTTCCATTAACTCCATAACCCCCGGCAGCGGGGTGGTGTTGTCGGTCGGCAAAAAATGGTTTAACCGCTCCAGGTAAGCCTTAAAGAACTGTTTCACTTTGGCTTCAGTGATCTCAATGGAGTTCTGATTGAATATCAACTCTACCAGTGCCCGGTCTGTGCGGCCGGCAAAAGTCATCCCCTTGGTGGCCTCAGGAAGCCCATACAGCTCCGCAGAGGTCTGGGCAAAGGCTTTAACACCCGCTCCCTCGGTACTGATAAGGGTGCCGTCGATATCAAAAAGAACCAGCCTGAACATGAAACCGGGTGGATAACCCAGGACACAAGGGTGGGTCAATTCCCGATGGTGAACAACCTTTTGGGGGCCCTTTCTTGACGCGTTTAGATTGGCTCGCTAGGTTGTAGCCAATGACAAGGAGTATTGTCTGTATCTTGACTGTAATGGCTCTCGGGCTTGGATGTCAGTCGGGTAATTCAGGTAAGTCGGGTAAATCAGCCAGGAAACAAAGGAATCCTTTTTTTCTCAAATCCGACCAGAAAAACCGGGACGGGGAACACGGGCTGAAATATTACGAGGGGATTGGCTGGCGTTATATCAAGCCGGGGCTCGACGTGGAGGTATTAACCTATACCAATACGCAACTTCTGGAATACGCGCGTAAGGCCATGAAGGAGGAACGTTATGATGACGCAAAATTTGCCGCCAATTATTTTATCCAGCGCACTCCCGGTGCGGATGATGTGCCGGTAATGCGCCGGATCGTAGCCGAGGTCTATGAAAAACGTGGGCTCGAGGAGTACGCCTTCAAGGAATACCAGAAACTTCTTAGTGCACATCCCGGTTACGAGAAGACCGATGAGGTGACCCAGAAAATGTATGAGATTGCCACCCTATATCTGGGAGGAAAATCTTTCCGGTGGAAGTTGCCCTGGCAGGATACCCTTTATATTCCGACAGGTTCCTCCATGACCAAGACCTCCAAGTTGTACACTCAAATTGTTACCAATGCACCCTTTGGTATGCACGCGGCCCAGTCGCAATACGGCATTGGGCAGGCTCACGAGAAGGCTCTGGAAGGGTTTTGGGGTATATTTGCCAGTTCCAAGGAGTACGATAGAGCGACCCGTGCCTACCAGCTTCTGGCAGATCGTTATAGTTCCCGGGTTGGAGATTTTCCGCGGTCCAATCAGAAGGAAATTGATAAAATCGTGGCTCAGGCACGTTTTCGAACAGCCGAGCTTTTTGAGAAACAGGCCAATGAAGGTATCTATGACCAAAGCATGTCCGAGCGTTCCATTTCCGCCTTTGGGGACTATGTCGAGTTATACAATAAGGAACCGGAATTAGCCGAGGAAGTATCCGAGGCACAGGGCCGCATCAATGCGATGCGGTTGGAGCGCGCTCGCGGGTTGAAGGCAATTGCTTTATTTTATGAGAAGAACCGCCAGTGGGTTGCCGCGCAAACCTATTACGGACAGATAAATCAAACTCTGTTCACCAGTGTTCTGAACGATCCAAAATATCAGGAGGAGGCCCAGTCGATCCAGGAATTTGCGAATAAACGTTTGAGCGAGGAGCTTTTCCAGTGGCGTTTAAAGGATGCTTTGAAGCAATACGCAGAGGCTCAAGAGGTTGAAAGGAAGAACAAGCCCTACACCGCCCAGCGTCTGTATCGAAAGGCGAGCTTGAATCTCGATATTCTGCCCAATGACATGGAACGTGCGGCCAAGGCAGTCGGGCTGGATTTGAAGAGGCTAAAGGATACGAAGGTTGCCGTGGACAAGGACCTGGATCGCATCCAAAAACTGTTGGATCAACGCGAGGTGGAGCGTTTCAAAAACAATTAGAAGGAGATAACCGGAGTGAAAGATTTTATAATCACAGGTGCCCTTGCAATGCTTTTGTGGGGAACGGGATGTGTTGGGTATGTCGCCGGTCCCACCAATGGTCAGCCTGCCGGGTCGCGTTCGATTCGTGTGGAGTTCTTTGACAATGAAACCCTTGAACCACGGTTGGTGGTTGCCGTCAATCGTGCCCTCAAGCGCAACCTCCAGCAGGATGGCACCTATACACTCGAGACTCAAGAGGAGTCGGATCTGGTCGTGAGCGGCCAGTTGACCGAGTTTCTCCGGAACGGGATCAGTTACACGCCGGGAGATTCACTCGTTGTACAGGATTATTCAATGCAGCTCACTGCCCGGATTAAAGTATCTGATCGAGCCACCGGCCAAGTGGTGTATGAAGGCGATGTGACCGGACAAAGTACAGTTCGAGTGGGTGACGACCTTACTTCCGGCCAGCGGCAGGCCATCCCGCTGATAGCTGACCATTTGGCACGTCAGGCCACTTCATTGATCGTTGACGGCCATTGGCCGGGCGAAGCGGTGGTGCAGTAATATTAAATTATATTGCTCGGCCGTGTGAGTTGGAGGACACTTTCCGACGTCCATGAAAGCCGTAATTAACTCGTTCATCCTTTTTCTTGTACTGATTCATGCTGGTGTGGCCGGTGACTGGCCCCAGTGGCGTGGAATTAACCGTGACGGGCTTGTGCAAAGTGAAAAGCCACTTTCACAACTTCCTGAAAAACCAAAAAAAATCTGGCAGGTTTCTGTTGGTAAAGGTCAGGGAGGGCTTGTGATTGCTGGAGGAAGGCTCGTGATGTGTCACGAAAAAATCGTCAAAGGAAAGCCGATGGAAACAGTCGCCTTGATCGATTCTGCGACCGGTAAAATAATCCGGGAGACTCCCTATTCGAACTCATGGCAATACACCAATGTTTATGGTCCAGGACCCAGAACGGCTCCCATGATCGATGGTGATTTGATCTTTTGCCAGAGTGCAACCGGTGTTCTTGCCTGCATATCCCTGAAAAACGGCAAGCTACTTTGGAGCAGGGAATACTCAAGGGACTTTGGGGCAAAATGGTTTGGCGGGAACGCACCGGGCAGCAGTGGGACAGCCGCCAGTCGTCACGGAAACAATGGCGCGCCGGTAGCCGATACAAAGCATATTTATGCGGCAGCAGGAGGGCACGAGGGGGCCAGTCTTGTTTGCTTGGACAAGGCAAGAGGTAAACTTGTTTGGAAGGCTGGAAGTGACTATGCCGCTTATTCCGGATTGATGTTGGGAGAGTTGGCCGGAGTGCAGCAGGTTGTGATGGTGACTGCAGCCAATATGAAGGGATACCGGTCAAAAGACGGCAAGGAGCTGTGGAGTGTGCCTGTGAAAACCGGTGCCGCGCGTAATATTGTGACCCCGATTCTGCATGAAAACACGGTAACGGTAGCCAGTCATACGGTGGGCACATTTCAGGTGCGTATCAGCAACAGTGGAAATGGACAAAAAGCCGAAGAAGTATGGCGCAACAAGGACGTGCGAACGAACATTACTACCCCGGTGCTTTGGGATGGCCATATATATGGCCTGGGGACTTCGCGGGGGAAGAATTCAGAGTTTGTGTGTTTGAGCCACAAGACCGGGAAAACCATGTGGAGTCAACGCGGTTATGACGATTATGCATCGGTGATAGGCATGGGAGATACCCTGCTGATACATGGTTCGCGAGGGGCGTTAACCTTGCTCAAGGCGACCCCTGAAGCTTACACCCAGATAGGGCGTCTGGATAATGCCAGCCGATTATCATGGAACTTCCCGGTTTACTCAGCGGGAGTGCTTTACCTCAAGGATGGAATTAAGGACGGCGGCAATAATCTTACTGCGTTGCAGTTGCGGTAATAATTTTTGTTATAGTGATTAAAGCATGAATTCTACCGAGCAATATCTTGAAGCCCAATTAGCGGCTAACGAGGAGATTGATGTGCCGATGATGGTCAATTACCTCATTCAGGATTCAATTCAGCGCGGAGCGAGTGATATCCATATTGAACCGTGGGAAGACATGGTGGGTGTTCGGGTTCGGGTGAATGGTGTTTTGCAGTGGGTTGTGGGAATCCCTTCAGATCATCATTCAAACATATGTGGTCGTTTCAAGGTGATGGCAAACTTGGAGAGTCATACCACGGGTTTACCGCAGGATGGCAAGGCGGCTCCTGAAGAATTTGGGGGAGTGCAATTGCGCGTATCGATTTTCCCCACGGTTTACGGAGAGAAGATCGTTTGCAGAATATTTAATCCAAATGCGAAGACGTTCGATATTTCGCGGTTGGGGTTTGATGACGAGACGCTGGAGAAATTCAAGGAATTGGCGAGTAAGCCCACGGGCTTGATCCTGCTTACCGGCCCAACAGGTTCGGGTAAGACCACCGCGATTTATGCGGCAATTGGATTCATCCTTGAGAAGCACGGTAATGCAGTTGCGGTTTCTTCAGTGGAAGATCCAGTGGAGCAGAATCTTGATTGGGTAAACCAGTCTACTTTAAATCCGGCTCGAGGGTATACTTATCCGGCTGCGCTCCGTTCGCTGATGCGGCAGGATCCTGAAATTATCATGGTGGGTGAGATTCGGGATGAGGAAACTGCTGAGATAGCCATCAATGCGGGCATGACCGGTCACTTGGTAATCAGTACCATTCACTCAGGCAGCACCTCAGGAACCTTCGCGCGCCTCATCAATATGGATATTGAACCATTTCTACTGGCCTCAACAATTATGGGGGTACTTGGTGTCCGTCTTTTGCGAACCAATTGCATGCATTGTGCAGGTCCCTACACGCCTGAAGCTTATGCCTTGGAGCAGTTGCGGCAGTTTGAAGGGGAAGAGTATTTGCAAATGCTGCTCGATCAACAGGGCTTTTATAAGGGATCGGGTTGTTCTGCCTGTGGTAATACCGGTTTTAGTGGGCGTTCATCTATAAATGAGCTCTTGATATGTGATGAGAAAGTGCGCGAAGCAGTGATGCAAAAAAGGGCCTCGCGAGAAATTCAGAAATTGGCGGTGGCTGCCGGGATGCGGACGTTGTGGGAGAGTGGATTGCAAATGACGGTGGATCGCAAAACCACACTCGAAGAAACGCTTCAGAAAGTTGCGGCCGACCAGGTCTAATATCCAATAAATACGATAAATAAGGCTCGCCTCAGCTATAACTTTGTGGCACAAAGTTAATCATGAGCGA
>CAZAIZ010000121.1:0-5568 GCA_964485275.1 uncultured Pedosphaera sp. | reverse complement strand
CTTGAATTACCTGTTCGAATGTAGCTCCTCCCCAAGCTCCTGCATTCATACGCAATGCCCCTCCCAAGCAACCAGGAATACCCTCCATAAACTCCATACCCTTCAATCCTGCGTCTCTCGCCGCATTGGCAATGTGGTTAAGCCTTGCTCCCGCACCACAATGGATCTGATCACCAACAACTTCAACCCCACTGAAACTCTCATGCCTGAGACTGATAACTATGCCTCGAATACCTCCGTCGCGAACCAGAAGATTAGACCCCCTGCCCAAAATAAAAACTGGCAATTCTCTCCCGGCTGCATAGTGCAACACTGCCGCCAATTCTTTTTCTCCAGCCGGTTCAATATATATTTCGGCCGGGCCTCCAACTCCCAATGTAGTATATCTGCTCAGTGGTTCGTTATCCAAAACGGTGGATCGGGAAGATAACAGTCCGCGTAATTCAGTTGTGTGGATCATTTCTTTCATATGCACATCCTTAACCAATTGGTGGGCCACTTGAGTAATATCCCCTGCCCCAAGAAATAAAATGGTATCCCCGGGTATCAATGCATTCCGTATTTTGTCCCGTAGTATTTCGAATGTAGCAGCAAACGCCACTGGTTGGCCGCTCTTGGAAACCGCCTCCGCTAGGCGCTGCCCATTAATATCATCTATGGGTGCTTCACTGGCAGCGTATACTTCGGTTATCCATAGCAGATCAACTCCCTCAAAACATTGAGCAAAATCACCCAGTAAATGTTTGGTTCGCGTATAACGGTGAGGCTGGAAAGCTATCAATAAACGACCGGAACATTGCTCATTCAAGCCGGATATGGTTGCTCTAATCTCGCGAGGATGATGACCATAATCATCAAAAATTCTGTAGCGATGATCACAAGATAGCTCTTGCTGGCGGCGGTTCACCCCTATGAATTTGCCCAAAGCCTCTGAAATGTTATCTGGAGCAAAACCATTGGCGTGCAAAAAAGCGACCACTGCCATCGCATTGGAAATATTTTGTTCACCAAATAACCTGATCTTGAATTTACCGATCGGTTGTTGATGATGTCTAACTATAAACTCCTTCGGCCCAATGATTTCTGCCTGGTAATCTGCAGCAGGATTGAATCCATAACTTACGGAGTTAAGTTTATTAGCATAAATCTCAGGCAAGAGAGGATCGTCAGCACAGTAAATCAATCTGCCTGAGGTCTGCTTGCCAAAAGCAATAAATTCATCGCAAACTGCCTCAAAATTTTCGTAATAATCCAGGTGTTCTTCATCAATATTTAGGACAATTGAATTCTCTGGATGAAACTCTCTCAAGGTTCCATCGCTTTCATCTGCTTCGAGGATAAAGAATGCATTTTCAGAAGAAGGCATCCGGGCATGACGTCCGAGCTGAGGAACCCCTGCGCCAACCGCAAACCCAACATCATTACCCAACTGTTCAAGAGTGTGGGCAAGCATTGCCGTTGTTGTTGTCTTGCCGTGCATTCCCGCCACACAAACCATCTGCTTACAACTAGCCAAAGCGGACAGCAACACCGCCCGACGCACAATCGGAATGTCCAATTGGTTGGCCAGTGCCAGTTCGGGGTTATCCATACGAATAGCCGAACTATAAACCACCAGATCAGGTCGATTAGTATTTATTTTCTCTGCAGAATGACCAAGAGAAAACGTGGCCCCTCTATCTCGCAGTTTACACAAATCGGAATTTTCACATAAATCGGAACCGGATACAGTGAACCCAATATCCAACAAAAGATGAGCCAACCCACTCATTCCACAGCCTCCCATTCCGACCAGATGTACCCGCACTACTCCAGAGACCTGTGTGAGCCAATGTTCGATTTCTCGACGAGTGGGACGGTTCATAGATAGCTTCACGGTTAAGCTAATCTGGCTCCCTGTCCATTAGAGCTTCTTCACATTCGCTCCATAATTCTCGTGGCTATTACTTTTGCTGCATCTGGCCGGTCCAATCTATTCATCCCCGCAGCCATTGACTCAATCGTTTTTACGTTATGTATCAAACCCGAAACCATGTTTGCCAACTGTTCTGGAGTAGTTTTATCTTCCTCCGCTATCACTCCTCCTCCTCCGGCAGCAATCGCACGGGCATTGGCTAGTTGATGTTGATCCGCCGAACTGGGCAACGGTATAATAATAGAGGGAACGCCTGCCGCAGCCAATTCAGCAAGAGAAGAAGCTCCCGCTCGCGTAATAGTCAAGGTAGCTGCCCCGACAGCACGGGGCATGTCAGAAAAAAAAGCATGAACTTGCACAGGGCTCAGCCTCTCAGCGTAAGCATGTTTAACTTCATCTAAATCATCTTCACCGGTCAAGTGAAGTATCTGTATTTCATGTATTCGCCTCAAGGCCTCGGGCACCAAACGGTTGACTCCTTTTGCCCCTTGGCTACCTCCCAAAATCAAAACCAAGGGTTTGTCCAATTCAAATCCGAGAGAACATTTGCTCTCTTCCAATTTTGCCTCACGAAATTGCTGGCGCACAGGCGTACCCGTACCAACCAGGGATTTGCACTTGAAATCTTTTTTTGACCGGTCAAAACCCACAAAAACTTCATCGACCCATCTAGACAGATACCTGTTAGCACGGCCCGCCACTGCATTGGATTCATGCAAGAAAGTCAGTGATCCCAACTTTCGCCCCTCAAGAATGGGTGCAGCCGCTGTAAATCCTCCCATTGCCAAGACGGCACGGGGCCTATCAATTTTCATTTGGTTACGAACCGTTCTCATCGCTGCACGCATTCCCAGAAGAAATCGCCAGGGTTGCCTCCAGTTATATCCAACTGCTGACAATCGATGATATTCTAAATCAGGGACAGTCATAGCCGATTTTTGATCAACAGATTTTGAGGAAATCCACAGCGAGACACGAGCCCCTTGCCGTTGCAGCTCACGAGCAACTGCTACTCCAGGAAAAAAATGACCACCTGTCCCTCCACAAGCAATGGACACAAGCGGTTTTTTCGACTCAGTCATTAAGTCGATCCGGAGAGAAGTTCTTGCTGCTCTGGGACAAAACCCGAGTCTGATTCAGGTTCATGCACATCATGCTCTGAACCATTAACCTGGGAATAACTGGCTATGCTGAGCAGAATCCCCACCCCACTCAACATCATCACCAAACTGGAAGGACCATAACTAATAAATGGCAATGGCAGGCCTTTATTGGGAAGGGCACTGGTTACCACCCCGATATTTATGAAGGCCTGTAAGCCGATCAGGAAGGTTATGCCAGTTCCCAAAATCATCCCAAACCGATCACGTGCATTCCAAGCAATGTACAATCCACAAATAAAAATAGCCACAAAGGCTAATAATACTCCAATTGTCGCAACGACCCCCAGCTCCTCTCCAATCACAGAAAAAATAAAATCTGTGTGTTGCTCGGGCACAAAACCCAGCTTTTGCCTGCCGTTGCCAAGCCCCAAGCCAGTGGTTCCTCCTGAACCCAAAGCCAACATGGCTTGGTAGGACTGAAACCCAACATCATCTCGGTACTGCTCCGGGTGCAAAAAGGCCATAATACGTTTCATTCGCACCGGATTATTCATTATGGCTACTCCCATCAAAACCGCACCCGCCACCACGGGCGGAACAATGTATTTCCAATTGGATCCAGCTACAAAAAGAAGAATACAACACACCGAGGCCAACAGCATTGTGGTCCCATAATCGGGCTCCAAAAAAATGAAGCCCAATGTCACGGCAATGGCTATGCCGGGAAATACCAACCCATACTTAAATTCGCTCATGCGCCTTCCATGAAGCTGCCCCCACGCAGCTAAAGCTATTAGTAAGGATATTTTTGCCAATTCAGAAGGCTGAAAATACATTGGCCCCAAGTCGAGCCAGCGATAAGCCCCATTCTTGAAGGTCCCAACACCAGGAATCAAAACCAATAATAACAATACCAAACTGAATCCAAACAATGGAAAAGCGATTTTTTTTAACCAACGGTAGTCGATCGCGGTCGCAATAAAACATACCATCATCCCTATCCCAGCGCCATAGAGCTGCATAACTCGAAAACGCGCACCGCTTTGCGACATGCCGGCACTGTAGAGCATGACTATACCCAAAGCGAGCAAGCTTGCCACGCATATAGCGAGAATGTTAGTTGCGTAACGCACTTACCCCATCCCTAGAAAGCTGAACATGGCTCTTACCGCACCCAGCTGTTACGTCCTCAAATTAATTCTCTGAAGGCTTTGCCGCTCCCTCAGTTCCGCCGACTGGCAAACCTGTTCCCGGGTCTAGACTTGGCCCCGAACCGGAAGTAGGGGGTGTTGGAATCGGGGGAAGTGTAGGGGCTGAAGGCAGAATTGGTACGGAAACTTCACCCACAGGCAGTCTTATTTTTTGCCCAATCCGAATAAGGTCAGAATTCATATTATTAACCGCCTTAATATCGGCAACATCCACCCTATGCCTTAAGGCAATATGCCCCAATGTATCTCCTGATTTCACGGTGTACATTGAACCATTATCTCCCGCAGTAACCACCGCAGGTGCACTTACTGGTTCAGGTTGAGTAGCAGGAATAATAATCTTCTGACCAATCTTCAATCGAGTTGGGATAACATTCGGATTTGCCTGTTCAATCTTCTTGTGGCTCACACCGTATTTTCGACCGATGGTCCAGAAGTTATCCCCTGAAGCAATCACGTGCTCGGTTCCCGGTACTGTTTGCGCAGCAGAAACCGAAGCATCAGGCTTCGGATCAAAAGTAAGTTCGCCAAGAGAACCAGAATCGGGAATTGGCGGCAAAGCAGAGGAGCCAGCCGGAGGTAAAGGAGGTAAAGATTCGGCTGTTACCCCTGGCAATGATGGCAAACTGGGGATCGGAGACGGAAGTGGTTCGGGTTCAGGTAATGGAGCCGTCTTGGGTGGCACTATTTGCGCCATCTCACTTGAGGCTTTTTCTTTTGTGCTGGCACTATCCTCCTTTTGTTTACAAGCATTGAACAAAATGCCTGCAAATAATGCCAAATGCATGAGGACGACAACGACCACAGCCATCCGCATGTTGGACCTGCCTCGCCGGGCACCGTCGAAATCGGCTCCCGGTGGAATAATTGGATTACTTCCTTTCATACTCACACCCTCCTTTGTTGTGTGAAACCGTTTCAGGTTTCCTCCTTTTGCGTCACTGAACAGCGACACGCATTGATAACGGTGAGGGAGGTAAGGGTAAAACCGATTATACAAAACTTGCAAACAACGTGTGAATATCACCTGTTGCGCAATTCGTTCTGGAGTGTTTCCTGCGGTTAACCACAGGCCATCGTGTCAATCCACTGCACTACGGTAGCGCGATAAACTTCTCCACGATGTTGGTAGCTATCAAACATATCAAAACTGGCACAAGCCGGCGATAGCAACACTACATCCCCGGGAACGGCATTCCTCCCTGCTTCAGCTACAGCTTCTACTAAATTATCGGCTAAATTGCAAGTCACAAAGCCCTCCCAAGCATGCCGAATCTCTGCGGCTGTTTGACCTATCAAAAATACCCCTTTAACTCGCCGTTCCAGCTCCTGAACAACC
>CAZAIZ010000120.1:3498-5578 GCA_964485275.1 uncultured Pedosphaera sp. | reverse complement strand
ATGCAGTTAGTGCCTTCGGGATCGATTATGCAACGCGTCAATGTGAGGAGTTGATTGCCAATGGAGTGGAAGGGCTTCACTTTTATACATTAAATAAATCCCGAGCTACCCTTGAAGTGGCAAGGAATCTGGGGTTAGGAAAATGACTTCTAGAATCTATGGTCTGACTGGGGGTGTTGGAATGGGGAAATCCACAGCAGGCCGGTTGCTCAATAAACTTGGTGTTCAGTGCGTGGATACTGACGATCTGGCTCGGCAAACAGTAGAACCGGGCCAACCAGCTCTGGATGAAATCAAAAATCAGTTTGGCGCAGAAGTTTTGGATCACAGAGATCGCTTGGATCGATCAAAAATGGCGTCCATTATATTTAGTGACAGTCTTCAAAGGAAGCGGTTGGAGGGTATTATCCACCCCAAGGTTAAGGGGTTATGGTTGGATCAGGTGGCTGAATGGCGGGCAGGTAACGTGGGGCTCGGGATAGTAATTATTCCCCTGCTTTACGAAGTGAAAGCCGAAATCGAGTTCGATAAAATTATATGTATAGCTTGCACTCCTAACACCCAACTCAAACGATTGAGGGATAGGGGATGGAGTGATGATCAGATTAAAGCGCGCCTGTCAGCTCAAATGAATATTTCCGAAAAAATGGATCGATCTGACCATCTTGTATGGAATGAAGGGGGGAAGTCAGTGATTGGCGAACAATTAAAACGAATAATTGCATGACAAAAAAGAACTGGATCATCCTTGGAATCATCTTGTGTTGCCTTTACATCATAAGCCCGGTGGACTTGGTGCCAGAGGTCCTGCTGGGGCCTCTTGGGATAATTGATGATGCGGGGGTTCTTGGGTTTATGCTTTTTCTTGCGAAGCAACTATGGGCACTCCGTTCTGAAACTCGAGCGAAGAAGGAGGGGATCAAACAGGCGGTTGTTGAGGTGGATGACGTGAAAAAACCAATTGAACCGCCTAAGCTCTCTGATGGGATATGACATTGTCGGATGCTGATTTTGAGGCGATTACTCGTGGCACGCACGCTTCTCCACATGATTTTTTGGGGATGCATCGTCTGGATGATGGGGGGTTGGTGGTGCGTGCTCTTTTGCCTTTGGCTAAGGGGGTGGTAGCCGTTCCTGCTGGGAGTGTATCCAAATCCGTTATTCCACTGAGGCGTATTGGAGATTCAGATTTGTTCGAGGGTTTGGCTGATCGGGAAAATGAAATATTCCCCTACGATCTCGCTATTACCTGGGGGTCGGGGGAGCAGTGGCGTACGCGGGATCCGTTTTCTTTTAAGCCAACTATTGGAAAGGATGACTTGTTTCTATTCAATCAGGGAAATGAGCAGCGCATTTACAATAAACTAGGATCGCATGCCAGAACCATAGATGAGGTTGCAGGCACCAGTTTTGCTGTATGGGCGCCCAATGCACGTCGGGTTAGTGTTGTGGGTGACTTTAATGGTTGGGATGGGCGTCATCATCCCATGCGTTTACTGGGTCAATCCGGTGTTTGGGAGATTTTTGCTCCAGGTTGTGGAGTGGGAAGTCACTATAAGTTTCAGATTCTCACTGAAGACGGGAGAATTTTGGAAAAGACTGATCCCTTCGGGTTTTTCTTTGAAATTGCACCAAAAACCGCGTCTATCGTCTGGGACAACCAGCGTTTTCATTGGAGCGATGGGGACTGGATAAGCCATCGGGCGCAACGCGATCCACAGACTCAACCTATGAGTGTTTATGAAATGCATTTGGGATCCTGGCAAAAGCAAGAGAAAGGTGAATCGTATAGTTATAAAGAGTTAGCCGGAAGGCTGGTGGATTATGTTCGTAAAATGGGATTTACTCATGTGGAGTTTATGCCGGTTGCTGAACATGCTTATTATCCTTCGTGGGGATATCAGGTTACTGGGTTTTATGCTCCTACCAGCCGTTATGGAACCCCTGATACATTACAGTTTCTTATTAATGCCTTACATCAGGCAGGGATTGGGGTCATCATTGATTGGGTGCCGGCTCACTTCCCTAAAGATGATTGGGCTTTGGCCAATTTTGATGGCACTCCTCTTTTTGAGGATTC
>CAZAIZ010000120.1:2016-3398 GCA_964485275.1 uncultured Pedosphaera sp. | reverse complement strand
CGTCAGGAAATAAGGCCTTGGGCTTCACTTTTAAGTGGGACATGGGATGGATGAATGATACTTTGAAGTATTTCCAGTATGACTACGAAGATCGTCAGAATCATCAAGATGAACTTACCTTCGCCTCAGTTTATCGTGACCAGGAGGCATATTTTTTGCCGCTGTCACATGATGAGGTAGTGCATGAAAAACGTTCACTCCTCAACCGTATGCCGGGTGATGAACGCCAGCAGTTTGCCAATCTTCGGGCCCTGTACGGTTACCAGTGGTTGTACGCAGGGAAACAACTCCTCTTCATGGGCGGCGAATTGGGCCAGTCTGAGGAATGGAATCACGACGAGCAAATTGACTGGGCCTGTTTGGAATCGGGTAGCTTGGCCTGCGGCCTTCAAAAGTGGGTGTCCGATTTGAATGCACTTTACCGTAAAGAACCGGCTTTTTGGGCAGGGGATTATTCGACGCAGGGGTTTTATTGGGTCGATTGCTCGGATAATCTAAACAGCGTGGTGAGCTTTGTTAGGCAGAATCCAGAAGGGAACCGCTGTGCCTTGGTGATAATGAATCTCACCCCTATACTGCATGAAGGCTACCGGATCGGTTTGCCAAGGAGGGGGCAGTGGTTTGAAGCGTTGAATAGTGATTCGGAGTATTATGGGGGTGGTAATAATGGCAATTGTGGGGGCGTTGAATCGCAGGAAATTGCATGGCATAATCAGCCTTGGTCCTCAGAATTCGTACTCCCTCCACTTAGTTGTACTGTTTATCTTAACGCTTGATTCACAAGTGTTTATATTGTCGATTTGACTCTGGCTCTCATTGGGTGATTTTGTGAGGTTTAGCCGTTAAATCGGCCAAAAGTTGACAAAAATGTGGTTCTTTGGTAGGAAAACAACATCAAGGAGATTTGCCTTCAGGAGGTAAGGCATGGAAAACATGGCAATTTTGGCAGCTGTGGCGTCTACACCTGTAGAACCGCAGCCAACGTATCTTTTCGTCTGGGAACAGTTGGAAGGGCCGGGCCTGGCGATTATCGTCATTCTCGTTCTATTTTCAACGTGTGCCTGGGGCGTAATGGCTTTTAAGGCGCTGCAATTGCGGCGTGCCCGGAAATATAATCGATACTTCGATCAGGAGTTCCGCACCCAATCTCGAGTATTGGCCATGTATGAAAGACGAATTTCTGCGGAGGGTTGTCCTCTTTTTAACGTCTATCAGGAGGGCTGCGTAGCCTTGGAGGAACGGTTGCACGACAAGGAGGGCAATCGACATCGTTATGTAACGTTGAAATCGGTGGAACACATTAAAGGATTAATTGAGAGCACGGTTGCTCGTGAGGCAGTCGCACTGGAATCAGGCATTATCCTTCTTGCCATTGCCGTGAG
>CAZAIZ010000120.1:0-1916 GCA_964485275.1 uncultured Pedosphaera sp. | reverse complement strand
CAGGAATTCAGTGCCAAGATTGAAGCTGAATACCTCCAGGAAGTGCCGGTTAACTCCCGTGAGCCAAGTGCGGTGCTTAAAGAGAAGATGGAGCCAGCCCCCTTGCCGCGAGAAAAGCCTCCGGTTGAACAAGAGCTCAAATCTGAACCGTCTGAAGAAACAAGGGTGGAATTGGGTAAGATACAGCCCGATCAGCCTGATTTATTACCCCCAGATGCGGAGGCGAAAGTATGAGGCGATTTTCCAAACGCAATCAATTGGTGACCTTGAGTGACCTGAACGTGACTCCCATGCTGGACTTGGCTTTTGTGTTGCTCATTATTTTTGTTATTGCGACGCCCCTTTTGGAGCAGGGAATGAAACTGGAGTTGCCTGATGGCGGAGCTGCTGACACGGCAGTCAAACGCGATGATGTCCGTACGGTGGAGGTGAGTCGTCAGGGGCAATATTTATTGGATCGTAAGCCCATGTTGCTTGGACAATTGGAAGAGGAATTGAAAAGAGCGCATGATCAAAACCCAGATACGGTGGTTTACATTCGAGCGGATCAACACGGTTTTAACAAGGATTTGTATGCAGTGATTGATGCCTGTCAGCGAAATGGGCTCACCAAGTTTTCACTCAGAACCAAGGAGGAAAAACGATGAGCCGCTTGTTAAAGAAGTGCATTTTCCTTTCGATTGGCCTGCATGTCTTGGTGGCGGGCCTGTTGATTGCCGCCGCCGCTTTTTTTATCACGAAGCCCGACAAAGTTCAGCCAACCCTTAGCATGATTGCTCCAGAGGTGCTGGATAATATTCTCAACCCCAAGCCGGTGAGATCTGTGCCTGCCAAGCCAGCTCCCACGGTTCGCCGGAATGTAGTCCCGCAGCCCCCAAAGCCGGTTCAGCCAGACAAAGTGGTGCCGACCCCCCCACGAAAAGTCAGGAATACGCCGGCTCCTAAAAAACCTGCCCCGAGGCCTAGGCTTAAGAACTCATCCAAATCCAAGCCTTCACCACCCCGAGCAATCAGAATTGCTCAATCAACCAAAACAGTTGAAGCAAATTCCCCAAAACCTGTTGCCACGCCGGCTCCTTTGAGACCCAGGGTCGACTCTACAAAGCTTGCGGGCAAGGTTCAAAGTCTTCGCAGTCAGCTTTCAGCTGGCATTAAGGTGAATGTATCTGGTGCAAACGCGGCGGCATTTACTTCCTATGCGCAGTATGTGGTCTCTGTGTACCGCCGTACCTGGCAGCCGTTGATTCCCAAAAATCTGACCCGTTCGCGAGTGGCAGTGGTTGAGGTGACCATTGATCGTACAGGTCGTGTCTTAAACTCCCGAATCACTCGTAAAACTGGAGACGCGACTCTGGACCGTTCTGTACAAAGTGCGCTTGACCGGGTGAAGACCATTGGCAAGGGTTTCCCGGCAGGCTCTAAAGATTCCAAGAGAACCTTTATCTTGGATTTTACGCCGCGAATACGAGGATAGCCTGATGAGAGTGTTTCTGTGTTTTTTGACTGCAAGTTTTCTTTTTTCAAATACAACGCATCTTAAGGCCGGAGTGCCGGGTCCGGGGGGGAACCTGCAAGTGGTAGGAGATGCCCGAAATAAGCTCATACCAATTGCATTAATGGGTTATTCTGGTGAGGTGGCGACGGTATTGAAGTTTGATCTGGAGGTAATGGGCTGTAAAGTTGTTCCGGAAGCGGAGGCTTCTTTTACCTTAAAAGGATCGGTTGAGGGGGCTGTTAAGGGGGCCTTGATGGATAAGGCCGGCAATTTTGGTTTTAACCGCAAGTATACAGGGTTCGGCCTGCGTGATCAGGCCCACGCACTGAGCGATGATGTGATTAGGGCCTTAACCGGCAAGCCCGGAATTGCGCAGACAAGAATTCTGTTCAAGATGAGAACCGGTCAGCGTGCAGAGGAG
>CAZAIZ010000119.1:0-5582 GCA_964485275.1 uncultured Pedosphaera sp. | reverse complement strand
TCGAATTGAAAACGGAGAATTGATTCAGCGCACCCGGGCCGCCCGCGGCGAAGTCCGATACGATGATAATACCTTACAGTTCACGTTTCGCCTGTTTGAAGCACAGGTAGATGTGCGCTCAGACAAACTCTCAACCATCTTCGGCGGCACCGATGAGACTGAAAAGCCAAAAGAAACAAACTCCACCTCCAATGAGGAAACCAGCCCCGAGTGGATGCCCATGGCCGGCGGCGAAATCGTTTTACCCATTGCCCTAACGGACATGGAAAAGCGCATCTTCAAACCGAAACTCAGCTACCTGACCTTCGGGCAGTTGCAGCGGGAATTGAAGCAGCACGGTAAGGTGATTAATGTTGATCGTAACGGATCGGTTGCCCTCGCCCATTACGCAACCCAGTCCCCACCGAAGGCCGGACTGGAATTGGCCCTATTAAGAAAGAACCAAACCGTGGGCCTCGCCCGTTATAATGGCCAAAGCACACCGACTCATCTGATATTGGAAATCCTGGAGGGGGATGTCCAAACCGGCGATCGGTTCGCATTGGACCAGACCCCCCTTAAGGTACAACTACACAGACAGGTTTCTTTCTCATTTGCCGCCATCGGATTTACCTTGGTCAGTATTCCCCTTGGCATCCGTGCCCACCGGCGTGAAACAACTGCCGGGGTGGCCATGGCACTGGTGTTAATACTGTTGTATTATGGCTTTATCATTCTCGGCCAGGCACTGCAGAATAAACCCTATCTCTTCCCCCACTATATTGTATGGATTCCGGTGTTTCTCTTTCAGGCCATCGGTGGTTTCCTTCTGTGGCGGGCAAATCGAGGAACATGAACCCATCCGATCTCACTCCGGACTCCCTTGGGCAACTGCATATCACAGCAGGTAAAATGACCGGTCAATATTATCCAGCAAGCACTTTTCCCTTAACGATAGGTCGCGGGAAGAACTGTCATCTGCAAATGACTGACTCCGGGATCTGGGAACAGCATCTGGAAATTGACGTTGATGAGGAATACCGCCTGCTCGTTCACTGCAACCCTGAGGCCACTGCGATGATAAATGGTGAACCACTCAGAGAAACCCAGACCTTACGCAACGGTGACCAAATTGAAATTGGGACCGGAAAAATTCAATTCTGGCTCGGAAACGTCCGGCAAAAGAACCTGCGCAACCATGAAGCAATCATGTGGGTACTTCTGGGCATCCTTACTCTGGCCGAAATCGCCCTGATTTTATGGCTGGGATGAGTTCCCGATTGCGAAGGACCGCCCAAACCGTTACCCTGCTCCCCTAAATGAAGCATCTGCTGGATTTCGAAAAACCCTACATAGACCTGCAACGCAAACTGGAGGATTTACGTGAACAACCTGAAGAAACGAACGTAAACGTTGATATCGGGGATGAGATCCGGCAGCTCGAGGAGAAAATTGAAGCGAAGAAACGCGAGCTCTATTCCAAACTCACCGCTTGGCAACGCGTTCAACTAGCGAGACATCCACAGCGTCCTTACTCACTTGATTATATCAACCAAACTTTCTCCGGGTTTTCTGAACTCCATGGAGACCGTTTGTTTCATGACGATCACGCGATCGTGGCAGGGTTTGCAATGCTCGGCGAGCACCGTGTCATGGTGGTTGGAACCCAGAAGGGTCGTGACACCAAGGAGAACATCAAACGCAATTTCGGATGTGCCCACCCTGAGGGTTACCGCAAGGCATTGCGTATCATGGGCATGGCCAACCGCTTTGGTTTGCCAATCGTTTGCCTGATAGACACCGCCGGTGCGTACCCCGGTGTGGCTGCGGAGGAACGGCATATCGCCAAGGCCATCGCCATTAACCTCCGCGAAATGGCCCTTTTCAGTGTTCCCATGATATCGGTAGTCATCGGGGAAGGCGGCAGCGGAGGAGCCTTGGGAATCGGCGTCAGCGACCGCACCTTAATTTTGGAGAACGCCTATTACTCAGTCATCAGTCCCGAAGGTTGCGCAGCCATCTTGTGGAAAGATCGGGCAGCCGCACCTCAGGCGGCGGAAGCCCTGAAGATTACCGCCAATGACCTGCTTGAACTGGGACTGGTGGACGAAGTTGTCCCTGAGCCATTGGGAGGCGCACACAATGATCACGCGGCCATGGCGGACACTTTGAAAGAGGTGTTACTCGAGAACCTGGAGGAACTCGAAAAGATTGATCCGGAAGTCCGACTGAAAGAGCGATACCAAAAATATCGGCGTCACGGGCAGTATATAGAGGGCTGAGCCCATGCTCTACCCATTTACTTTCGAACCCATTTTTCAGGAACGCATCTGGGGCGGTAGACGCCTCGAAACTCTCTACGGTAAAGCCCTTCCACCAGAAAAACCGATCGGGGAATCCTGGGAGATTTGCGATCGCCCCGATTCCGAAAGTATTGTTGCAAATGGCCCATTGAAGGGCCATTCACTCCGGTGGCTCATGGAGAACCATCAGGAGGAACTGCTGGGAGATCACCCTCCAAAAAACGGCCGCTTTCCCTGGTTAGCCAAATTGCTTGATGCAGAAGCTGACCTTTCGATTCAGGTACACCCGCCATCAGCAATAGCCAAAACTCTCAATGGGGAACCCAAAACCGAAGCCTGGTTCATCGCCCATGCCGAACCCTCGGCCCGACTTATCGCCGGCCTTTCCACTACCCTTACTGAAACACAGTTCAAAGAAAAAGTTGGGCAACCGGATTTTGTTGATTGCTTGCATAACATCCCGGCTCAAGCCGATCAGTCGCTTTTCATCCCCAGCGGGCGACTGCACGCGCTAGGCGCAGGAACGGTGGTGTTTGAAATTCAGGAAAACTCAGATACCACCTACCGCATCCATGACTGGAATCGTACCGGCCCGGATGGAAAATCCCGTGAACTCCACATAGAACAGGCACTGAAGGCGATCAACTTCGAGGACCATAAGCCAACATGTTGTCCTGAAAATTGGATTACATCCAACGGCTTTTCCTCCTATATCATCACCGATCAACCCGATATATTCCGCCTAAGCCATGTCCGCATGGATGATTCTGTTCGGTCATCCCTTCCCAGCAAAGGCCCACACCTGATCGCTGTAACACACAATACGTTGGCGCTTAATTCGCAGGGCATCACTCTGGAATTAGCTGCCGGACAATTTGCGTTGGTCCCCGCATCGGCAGGGGAAGTCACAATTCAAGGTCAAGACGCCCGGTTTTTGCTTACCCAGCCCGCATGAATCAAACAGCATTACCACGCAATAATTCCGTGCGGGATTTCCTGCACCAATTTCTGGTGGGAATCTTTGCTGTGTTAATCGCAGTGAATGTGGTGCCCGGTATAACATATGACTCTACCATGGATCTTCTGCTCGCCTCACTCGTGCTTGGCGCGCTGAACGCATTCCTTCGCCCGTTTCTATTGCTGGGATGCCTGCCGCTGCTCATCCTCACTCTCGGGCTGTTTCTCATGGTCATCAACGCGATGCTCCTGTTGCTCACGGCTAAATTGGTTGATGGCTTTCACATTACAGGCGGATTTTGGCCGGCGTTCTGGGGCGCACTGGTGATCTCCATTGTGACGGTCATCGCCAACACCCTCACCGGTAATGGAAATTCAAAAGTCCAATTCCAACGCCGGCAGCCAAAACAGCATACACCTCAATCAGGGAAAAAATACGACCACGATGATGATGATGGCCCCGTGGTCGATGTATAATCATACCAACCGATAAGCCGCACGGTGAATATGCCTGCCTTGAGCAAGCCACTGCTGCTCGAATTCGGTGGTAATACTGGCCATCTCCTCAGGGGTTTCTTCCAAGACAAAATCCTTTAAATCCTGAAAGGTCTCCTGCATCTGACCGAGGTAGGTTGGATCGTCAGTCCTCAGGTAAATAACCCCTTTATGTTTGAGGATACGCCGAACCAACGGCGGGAAGGTTTCATTGATCAACCGGTGACGACGATGTCGATCCTTTGGCCATGGATCAGGAAAATAAATATGCAATGCCTCAAAGGCATTTTCAGGCAGCAGATATTCAAGAGCATATCGTGCCTCAATCCGTAACAGGCGGAGATTGGTGAGCCCCTCCCGCAGCCCCTTTTTACTCAGCTTCCGCACCCGGCCGAGCAGACGCTCGACCCCCAAAAAGTTTCGGTCTGGATGGCGCTGGGCATACTCAAACAAAAACCCTCCATCACCACAGCCAATCTCCAGTTCGACAGGTTGAGGCAGAAGGAACAGCTCCTCCAGAGATAAAGGCTCGGTAATGGACTGAAAATCGTGCAGCAGTGAGTCCGGATCGATCATGCTTAATCCTCCTTCCCAACAAACAGTGCCAATGAGGCGGTATACCCGTGAAGGTAATTGTTTTGTCCTACCGGCCCAATCTCACCGTTGCAAAAAAACCCGATGAGGCCAATGTCATCCAGATGATGTTGAACCAGACCCGCATCATGATCAGAAGCCCCAAAGAGATTTTTTCCCCGTCCGTTGCAGCAGCAAAGGCAACCACCGTATACGGGAACGTCCTGAAGAGACTCAGCAGTCCTGTGAAGCAACTCATCAAAATCCTCACCGGCCGCTCGAGCATCTCGCCGTTGAAACTGCAGCGTCTGCCCAGCGCGCGGCAATGCTCCAACGGCAATAGCCCCGGTCTTGGGGTCCACCCCAATAAGATTACGTATCAGAAAATCACCGCGATTAAATTCATCCAGATATTCGTTTACTGCCATACCCACAAAAAGATTACCCTTGGTCTTCTCCTTCTCCGTGTCTGACAAGGACTCAAAGGTTTCCACCAGCACCTCGTACGCGGGTCGATTACCAATCTCATGAATCACGTTGTGCTCGACGCGAGTAATGGTCCATGTCTCTCCAATCGGAGTGCATCCCTGGGAGATGACACTGCGTAACACCACTTTACCACTCACATTGAGAGCCACTACCCCTTCCTCATACACATTACCGTTAAGATAGACTTGTGTTCGTTGCTGATGGTGATCACCGCTCGCAAGCCCACCTAGAATCGGTGCAGAAGGCCAGGTAGCATTCCACTGGTCAAGCCATTGCTCGGCATCAACCTGGAAGGGATCAGCAAATATAAGCCAGCCGTTACTCTCATCCGCGCCGGTTTTCTCCCGCCAAAACCCCTCCCTATCGCCCTGTTCCACCTGCGCTTGGGTAAAGTGGAACGCGGTCAGGCTGGCTCCGGGAAGATGATGGAGCGAAAGCACCACTCCTGAATCTTTCTCCAGTTCCTGCGCATTGGCAATGAGACTGCCACTGGAACAGCCGATTAGCAGAGGAATGCGTGCGTGCACGCGAAGAATCTCCAATAATTCCGCTGCGTTATCGAAAAATGGAGGAGTTACAAAAACAAAACCAAGTGAAATTTCTTCACCCGGAAATTGGTTGCGCAATTCTGCGGCCCACACCTCCAGGGCATCGACGTCAAATCCGCCGGCGTAATGTGCTGCAATGGAATAAGCAGCATTCATGACCGGTTCTTGACACTAAAACTCCCTGACCGGACTGGTTGAAAGCGCATAATTCTATTATTTATTCCTCTCCGGTCGTTTC
>CAZAIZ010000118.1:0-5636 GCA_964485275.1 uncultured Pedosphaera sp. | reverse complement strand
CGCAATAGGCCCGCAGATCCTCCGTGCGTTTCAAAGATCAGCCAGGGGCCGTTATCGCTGGTAAACCATACGAGCGTGTTCTCTGCAAGGCCTTCATCCTGCAGGGTTTTGAGTATCTGCCCGACTGACCAGTCAATCTCCTCTATCACATCACCATAAATGCCACGTTTGGAAACACCCACAAAGGGTTTGTCCCGGAAAAGAGGGACATGAGGCATGCTATGGGCAAGGTAAACAAAAAACGGATTATTCTTATTGGTTTGGATAAACCTAATGGCTTCCTCAGTGTAGCGGCGGGTGATGGTGGTCTGGTCGGCGGGCCGTTCAATTTCCTTGGTGTCTCGCAGCAACGGTACGTTGAAATACTCTATCTTGGCATTCTTACAGGCCTCCCGGTATTTGGTAGCTGAGGCAATCCGGTCCATGTCATTGGAGTAGGGAATCCCGAAGTAGGTGTCGAAACCGTTGTTGGTAGGGAGATATTGAGTTTTATGTCCCAGGTGCCATTTTCCGATTGCGGCGGTGGCGTAGCCCTTGGTTTTTAATCCTTCTGCCAAGGTAATCTCCCTTTGAGGAAGTCCTCCAGCGCTATCGGGAAAAAGGACGCGCCTCTTGTCGCTGCACATGCCGCTACGTACGGGTAAACGACCGGTTAGTAGAGCGGCCCGGCTCGGGGTGCAAACCGGAGCGGCTGCGTAGAATTGGGTAAACTTAATCCCTTGGGCAGCCATTCGATCCAAATTGGGTGTTTGAATGGTTGGGTGACCGAAGCATCCCAAGTCCCCGTAGCCCAGATCGTCACAAAAAATGACCACAAAATTGGGGGATTTAGCCGCAAATAATGGAATGCTCCCCAGAATCATCAATATCAGGACTCGGGGCAAAAGATTCATGGGCAGGGAGCGTACCGATTGGCTAGAAGCGGGGCAATGCCAGATTCATGATCAAAATTGCAAGGAGTTAATATTACTTATTATTCTTAGTGGTTACCCTTATAATTAAACAAAACTTACATTCTATCCTTGGGTGCGAGACCTAAATATGAGAATATCACAGACAAGCGGAGATAGAATAAACCAATGGCCCAATCGTGCTTTTCACTCTCCGGTTCTCTGAATTTATGCTATATTATGGTAATAATTTAATGAAACCCTACAAAGCCAATACCCGAAATGATCTGCCTCGAATAGCCGAGGTCCTCGGATTGAACCGGGACGAAGTGAAGGATATGTTGGCTGTTTCAGCCGTTTTACCCTTCAAGGTGAATGATTATATATTAGAAAATCTAATCGACAGGAACAATCTTCCGAATGATCCAATTTACCAACTGACCGTTCCTCAGCGCGGGATGCTTGCTGATAAAGATTTCGGCCGCATGCGTGATTTGGTGGGCAAGGGAGCTTCTGAGGCTGAGATTAAGTTGGCCGCACGAGAGATTCAAAGCAGTCTCAATCCCCATCCTGCAGGGCAGTTGAAGCTCAATAGCCCCATGCTGGATGGCAAAGAACTGCCGGGCATGCAACATAAGTACAATGAGACGGTGCTGTTTTTCCCCGCACAGGGGCAAACCTGTCACGCCTACTGTACCTACTGTTTTCGCTGGGCGCAGTTTATTGGCGATAGAGATTTGAAATTTGCGAACAAGGAACCGGAACATCTCCGCCGTTATGTTGAGGAGAACCCCCAAATTGACAGTGTTCTGATCACCGGGGGCGACCCGATGATCATGAAGACGAAGTTCCTGCGGCAGTATATTGAGCCGCTCTTGAATATTCGGCACCTGAACAGTATTCGGGTGGGCACCAAGGCGATCGCCTATTGGCCATACCGCTTCACTGAGGGTGAGGATGCTGATGATCTGATGCGACTTATCGGTCAGGTGCGAGAGGCAGGGAAAAACTTTGCGGTCATGGCTCACAGTAGTCATCCGGTTGAATTCTCGACCGATGTGTCACAGCAGGCTGTTAGACGGCTAATTGACTCAGGGGCAGTGGTACGCTGTCAGGCCCCGTTAATCAAACGAGTGAACGATCATCCCGACATCTGGGCGGCATTATGGCGTAAGCAGGTTTCCCTGGGTGCGGTGCCCTACTACATGTTCGTAGAACGAGATACCGGTCCCAAGAACTACTTTGAGGTGCCGCTGGCACGCGCGTATGACATCTTTAGTCGTGCATACAATCAAGTGAGCGGGTTGGCGCGCACGGTGCGTGGACCCAGCATGAGCTGTACGCCCGGCAAGGTGTGTGTTGATGGCATTACGGAAGTACATGGAGAAAAGGTTTTCGTAATGAAATTTATCCAGGGTCGTAATCCTTTCTGGGCCAATAAGGTGTTCTTTGCCAAATTCAACCCGAAGGCAACATGGCTGGACGACTTAGAGCCTGCATTAGGGGAGAAGGCTTTCTTCTTTGAGAAAGGCATGGACGACTTTGTTGAAAATTATCGTCATGAACATGAAGATGCCCACGAAGTAAAAGAGAGTTTCTAGTATAAGCTAGATTTAATTGAGGGGTGAATTTTTTATTCGCCCCTTTCTTTTTTTATGCCGGACTATTATTTTTTTGTATGCGTTACTTTTGTTTTCTTCTTCTGGCTCTTTTCACAGTAACGGCTGAAATTCCAGATTTTAAAATTACTGCAGTGCCGGGAGGTAAGTACAAACCCTTTCAAAAGCAGTTTGCTCAGCACATTAATGTCTTCGGGATAAGGGTTTTTGGTACCGCGAAGACACCTCCGGGAAAGCTGCGGCATATTGCAGTTATTTTGGCTGAGTATTTGGATAATGACGAGGATGGAAAGCCGGATAACTCTGAGGTAGTGGCTGAACTGGTGAAGCGCAACGCCTTTATGGCGGTTTGCGAGAATGAACGGGCCTTGGAGCGTCTGGATCATGATGTGTTTCAAGATGCAGGATTTCACTCTGGGCAGGGGCAGTTCGCGACTGAGACCAATCCAGGGGGAAACCAGTTTGATGCAACTTTGGAGGAAGTTTTACACCTTATCACGCACGAGGGTTATGCAAATACTTACCCCAAAATATTCGGAGAACGTCCCGGGACAGAACTGGCCAAATGTCTGGATCGTGCGCGCGGCGGCCATTTCAAACGAGTGCCACGACATTACCCAAAAGGTGCCTGGTTTACCTATGATGATCGCACTTGCGATTATGGTTGCCAGTGCACTGAGTATTTATATTGGGCTATTACTTCGGTGCTCGGCGCACAAAAGGCGAAACACAGGCGTGAAGATATCGAACACGAGTGGAGACTTTACAGCAGGGAACTGGTTCGCACGCGAGATCCGCATATATTTAGGCTAATTACCGATCCGAAGTACAGACTGCCTTCGCAATTGCCCGATGGAAAATATAATGGGCGGCCTTTAGATCGGTAAGTCCCCCGGTTGCGGGTTGGCCATGCCTTCCTTGAAATGTTTGCGGCAAACCGAGACATAGCGTTCGTTGCCGCCTATTTCCACCTGGGCCCCTTCGCGCAAAACAGTTCCCTCCTCGTCAGTACGTAAAACCATAGTTGCCTTGGATCCACAGTGGCAGATGGTCTTGATTTCGACCAGTTTGTCGGCCCAGGCAAGGAGGTGTCGACTGCCTTCAAAAAGGTTGCCCTGGAAGTCGGTGCGCAGACCGTAGGCAAGCACGGGAGTGTTGAGTCGGTCGGCAATTTCTCCCAGTTGATAGACTTGAGCCCGTGAGAGAAACTGCGCTTCATCAACCAGTACACAATCAATGGTTTCCTGTGCGTCGGTTAGTTTGAAGAGATCATCCGCAGGGCTAAAGGCGTGTGCTTCGGCAGTGAGTCCAATTCGTGAAGCAATCTGCCCTTTACCTGCGCGTGTGTCGAGTTGTGGCGTGAAGAGCAGGGGGCGTAAACCTCGTTCCCGGTAGTTGTGTGCTGATTGCAGCAGGGTGGTGGATTTCCCCGCGTTCATTGAAGAATAATAAAAAAAGAGTTTAGCCACCGTACCTACTGCCTACTTGAGGGCCTCAACGACAATGCGTGCAACGTCTTTACCGAGAACACGAGAGCCTTCGGCCGTGTAGTGTACATTGGCCGGGCGCATAAGTTCTTTCATGCGCTTTTTGCTGATCGTGTAGAGATCATGAGTGGGGACACCATGTTTTTTCATTACCCGGGCAGCTGCTTCGTTGTATTTCACTGAATCGCCCACGTAACGGCCTTTGGAACCGGGAGGAATCGGTGTGGTGTTACGCCAAATGAGCTTGGCACCGGTTTTTTTTAGGCGGGCAGTGAGTTTATCGAGATTTTTCTCATAATCGGCCAGGGAAACCTGCACCTTGCCGCCTTTTTCTTTGGGGAAAAGATTCTCGCCATTGGGACCCATGTACTTGAGATCATGTAAACCCCAGTTGAAATGAATGACATCCCATTTACCCTTGCCGATCCACGCCTCAATGTTCGCCAGTCCCTTGGTGGTGGGACCGCCATTGGTGGGAATACGGTGGAGGTTGATTTTGCCCTTGAGCGATTCACGTGTGGGAAGTGTGTAGCCGATGGAGATGGAATCACCAATCAAGAGCACGCGCGGCAGCTTGGGATTATCTTTAATTGGAGCAAGGGGGCCTTTTTTGGGTTGGGCGTACAGAGGAGAAGTTACGAGCAAAGCAGCAAGAATCGCGGGAAATTTCATGGGTCGAACCCTAGCAGGCGTAGATCTGGTCGCAAGCCTATCTGGCATGCTGTCGGTTGAAGGCAACGCAGTCTTCATACTTGAGTGTGCCGCCGAAGATATCCAAGGCACTGCCGATGGTCAGATGTATTCGTCCGTTTCCTCTTTGGTGTACGGTTTCCAAATCGGCGAGCCTCTTGGCTCCACCGGCATAAGTGCAGGCAATGGGGGACCCAGCGGCGAGTTTCTCGATCAAATCCAGATCGATACCTGCCTGTTTGCCTTCTACTTCAACCGCATGCACGAGGAATTCCGCACAGTAGGAGGAAAGGTGATCCAAGGTTTTGTTGGTGATGTTGAGTTCAGTGAATTTTTGCCAACGATTCGTAACAATCCAGTATTCTCCATCGCGTTGACGGCAGGAAAGGTCCAGCACAAGGCGTTTTCTGCCAATGGCTTTAACCAGTTTATTCAGTCGTTCTTCATCCAGTATCCCATCACGGAAAACCCATGAGGTGACGATTACGTGTGAGGCGCCCGCATCGAGCCAAGCGTGTGCGTTGTCGAGGTTGACACCGCCCCCCAGCTGTAACCCTCCCGGGAAAGTGGCCAGGGCTTCACGTGCGGCGGTTTCATTTCCGGGCCCAAGCTGGATGATATGCCCCCCCCGTAGATCGTCTTTGAAATATAGCTCCGCATACCAGGCTGATGAACGATCGGCAGTGAAGTTGGTCTGCAACTGGTTGCCATCGTCGGTGAGTGAATCACCGACAATCTGCTTCACTTGGCCTTCGTGCAAATCAATGCAGGGACGAAACACGTGGGCTACACTAGGGCAGGAGAAGCACTTGACCAATCTCAAAAGCTTCCCGTGAAAAGTTCAGGGCAGGTTATTGGTTTACCTGGTAAGCGGGCTGCGGGATTTGTTCTCCGGCACTGAGACAGGCTTCTATCCATGCGTCCCGGGTTTCAAGGACATCCTCCAAGGC
>CAZAIZ010000117.1:0-5662 GCA_964485275.1 uncultured Pedosphaera sp. | reverse complement strand
TGTGGCTTTCGCAAGCTCAGTTAATGGGTACAGGTATGGAGCGATTTGCTGATAGTACTGGACCTTTGGAAGGCTTGCTCGCCTAAACGATAGGTCTTTTCTTCACCTCCCCAACGAATGTTTTTACAAGCTGAAACGCACGACGGGATTTCTCGCAACCTTGACTATCGGCTTGCCCTGGACCTGCTTCGTCGGAACGCTCGCTGCCGGAAAATGCGAGCATTCTGAAGCACCGCTCTAAAAGGTGCAGTTTTTCAATTAAACTTTTCACTTGCAAATGGGAATCGTACCCAACGAACATCAAGTCAGTGTGGAGTTACTGATTTTTTTGGGGCCTGAAGAGACTGGCTTTGGGGATCCAGGCTGCCGAAGTTTGGATTGATATATCACCCTTATCACAAGAGCAACCCCCGCTGCTTTCAGGGGCCAACATTAATCCTTGTGCAGGGATCATTCCCAACCAGCATCCGGTACGGGAGCCCTGAAGGGTTGTTGTTGTGCCGGTATCCAAATTCCACATTGTCTGGGAATGGTTCCGGTAAAACATGCTGTGATTACTGGCAGCCATATTGCCGCATCCACGTCTTGCCGGGACAGTAATATTTTTTTTACGGTCGCCGCTACGGAGATCAAAGGCGCGCCAGTCTGAATATAAGGTCTGACCAACCACCAGGGGATGTTGCAGGTGACCTCCATGATGCGTGAATCTTTTACGGTCATTGTCCGATCCAGTTGCGCTCTCGCGCCATAGTTCCGGGATTTCAGGATTCTCAGTGCCAAAGCGTAATGCAGGTGAGCTGACATCATATGCATAGATATGGTAATGCTTGTTTTGATCGCTCCCTGAGGCAACCAATGTTCCTTGAGAATGAATAAGATAAAGCATGTTCTCGCACTTGGAGAAGTCTACGGGTTTCTCCCATAGCTTTTCTCCGCTCACGCTATTTAAGGCAACGAGGTATTGGGATGTTAGTTCTGCCGGGGCAACCCGGCTGTTATATGATTGGCTTAATTTTGCATTCCGGCTCTCAACAAAATAGATGATCTCCTCGGCAATGGTTATGGTGGAGTTCATGACTGCACCACCTTGATAGGACCATTGTTTCTTTCCGGTAACCGAATCGTGGCTCACCAGTGAATCAGAAACCATACGGGCAATTTCGCTGGTTTTCTTCGCAGCATCATACCATTCGCCTACATCGGCTCTGTATTCTGAATCTGGCCTTACTGTGGTGGTGAGCAGTTGCTTATTGGTAGCTGATGCCCAGCCTATCTCTCGGTCTTTCGGTGTCTTTACTGATATTCTTTTCTTGCCGGTTTGGGCATCGATTGCAATACATTCACCACCTATCGAAACAAAGAGCGTGTCATCAGTAGCCACCATGTTGGATCCATCACGAGGCATATTCGAGCGGCGCATTTCAGGAGAGAAAAATGTCCATAGAACGGTGCCGTTATAGGCATCCAGTCCAAATAGCACACGGTCGCCCTGCACGAACATGCGCCCATTGGCAGCCAATGGGGCTGGGTTACGGCCTCCCCGGTCAGGCATCGGGCGTGGGCCGGGCTCGCCCCACCATAAAATTTCCATCTCTCCACGGACAAGTTCATCACGGCTATTGGTTGTATTATCGGCCGATCCGTATTGATGAGTCCAATCTCCAGCGCCTTTCAGTTTGGGGCGTTTTACATATGCCCAAAGTTCTTCATCGTCTTGAGAAACAGTGCATTGAACACCCGTTTTCTTGAGCCAAGATTTGATTAGTTGATCATTCAGTTTTCCATTCATGTGCCCTAACATCAAAACCCCACCAGCAGGCCTTAGTAGATGGATTAACTGCGAAGCATCTTCAACGGGCAAACTACCTTCACTAAGCATACTACCCGATGTAATCAGGTTTGCAAAATAAGGCCCATAAGGCAGGTCGCTGAGATTTCTCTGGTGAACACTTACACGATTTCCATACAGTCCGGCTTGAGCAAGTGCCTTCCTGGCAGTCTGTGCCTTGATTTCATCCGGTTCCACCACCACCACCTGCAATTCTGTTTGTCTGGCTAATTCATACGCCATTCGACCTTCAGCACTGCCGATTACCAGCGCGTAACCTTGATTTATCCTGTTATCCGAAAGGATTCGTTTGGCAGCAGACGCTGCCATCTTCATCTTACTGTCGTCGACAAATGGATTGGGTCTTTGAGGTTTTGGGGGAAGACGGTAGTAAAATGAGGTGTCAAATTTATACCATTCACTGGCAAATGTTGCCCCAGATTGATTTCGTGCTGTAAGGCGGTAAAGGCACTCCCCCTCCGATTGAAGTTGGTCAATAAGGGCTGAGCCTTTTTTACCTGCTTTAGCCTTAAAGTTTCTTGTTTCTGTTTCGCCAGTGCGTTTCCATTCAATTTCCACCGGTAACGGATCGTGTAACTCCCATTCTATTTGCAGAGTGTCCCTGTTTTTCCATCGCAACTGGGGGTAAGAACTAAAAGTTAATGGCTCAGGGGGTAATGGGAACTCGTTTTTGCGGGCTTTAAATCTTTCGGAAATGGCCTCCGCACTCAGAGCTTTCTCGTAAACGGAAACCTCGTGGAGGCTGAGAGCTCCACGGTAGAATTCATTATCATCCTTGTAACCTCCCAGTTCAAAGGTTGCTTTCGGAGGATAAATAATATTTCCCGAATGCTTCTCCTCTGTGGCTTCGAGCTTGCCATCAACAAATACTTTTAGGGTTTTGCCATCATAGGTTCCTACCACATGATACCAGAAGTTATCCTTAAAGTCAGTGGTTCCCTGTAAATACGTCAAAAGTTTATGTCCTTCGCTAGCGAGGGCAAAAGAGAATTTACGGTTTACATAACCCAGTAACCAGCCGCGTTCATAGCTTCCGTTATCCTGGATAATCCCTGCTATTCCTCCCCAGCGCATACTGGCAGCTGGGTTTACCCACGCTTCAACGGTAATAGCTTTTTGGGGCACTTTGACCGTATTAAAATCATCAGTTACCCAGACCCGACTATCTGTGCCCTTGAGTTGCAATCGGCTTAAACCATTTTCTTTTATCAATTGAACCGCACCGCTATAGTTTGCTGGATTTCCGATTTTAGCTGGAACTTTCCCGTCCTTTGTTTGGTCAAAACGCCACTGATGTACCAGTCCTTCCTCGGCCGCGGAAAGGTTTAGGCTGAGAAAGAGTAAGATGGCCAATAGTTTCTTCATTTTGATCTAAAACAGTGAATGGTTCCCTTATCTGTGCTTACAAGGAGTCGACCATGTGCAACTGCAATACCTAAAGCACGTCCGTTAACTGGCGCGCTCCAAGCCTTCTTTCCATCGTTTGCTGAATAGGCGACAATTTCACTATTACCCCCTGCAAATAGCATATTCCCGGCTAGAATCATTGCATGAGACTGATTGCAAGGTGTTTTCCAAAGCACACAATTATCTATATCTTTTTGAATCTCCCCCAACGCCTGACCTGATGCTATGAGTTGCTGTTGCACCTTGGGTACCTCTGGTGATTTCTGCTTTCGTAGTTGAGCCAGTGTCTTACCAAGTTCCTCACGTTTTGCCGCTTGCGCTTTGTAGTCGCGTTCCAGTTTGATATAGCGTATGCGATCAAGAACACTTAATTCACCGTTAGTTTGCAGGTAGGATTTGCCATCGGCTACAATCATGTGATTGCCGGTAAAAGTAGCAAAGGAATCCTCATTTTTCCCTTTAATCATGCTGATAATCCGTCCGTTCTGGCGCGGGTTCGGTTGGGGTTTTCCGTTCCACTTAATTAAGGTGAATGCATCGCTTGTTTTGGATAGATCTCTGAAAAATTTGCCATTGTTACGATTGTATACGATAGGGTTGCTTCGTCCGGTGGGAACGTATACGCGGTTTTCTGAAAGCAACAAATACCCTTGAAAAGGCCACGAATTCTGAATAGTTCGCCAACGATCTGTGCCCTTGTCGCAATCAAAGGCCACAATATGCACTCCTTCCTTTGGGAACATTCCAGCTCCAGCATAGGCAACACCGTCTCTAACCAAAATACCTGTTCGCAGCGGCCACGCCGAAATCATACGGTTATTACCAACAATACGATACTCACGAGGAGCCATCATTTTTTTCCAAATTAATTTTCCCTCAGTCGAAAGACAGTATGCGTAGCCATCATCTGAGCCGACGAAAAGACGACCCTCATGCAAGGTGGGGGCAAAACGGATAGGGCCTTCAGTAAAATGAGACCAACGCTCCTTTCCTGAATTTAATTCAAGGCAATGAACTTGATCATCTGCTGAAGATCCGAAATATACTGATTGTCCATCTGCAATTACGTGAAAGGCGTGGTCAAAAAGCTGACGGTTTTTCAGAAGACCCACCTTATTATACATATCACGCTTGGCAGGGCCGCGCCATGCCGGACGGGGAGCATGAAGGGGTTGGTGAATCCACGATTGCTCCAAGGGAAGATTCAATTGCTCAAGGGAAACTCCACTGCGAGTATCATCTCCACGATAGGTTGGCCAATCAGCTGCCTGGGTGCAAACAGCAACAAATATTAGTAAGATTCTCACTATCCAGCTTTCAAACTTACGATTCTATCAGCAAATTCATCCGCAGTCGAACCATGGGTTACAACAGCTACCGTGCCCCCTTTTTTATGGTATTCAGACAGGTGCTTAAAGACCTGCCTGTCATTCTCAGGATCCAAGTTGCCGGTGGGTTCGTCAGCCAAAATGATTTCTGGCTGGTTTACTAATGCACGGGCCAGAGCCACGCGTTGCCTTTCTCCAGCGCTGAGTTCGCTCGGGGTATGCGTTAAACGGTCAGATAAACCAAATTGGTCCAATAACTCAAGTGGTTGGCTTGTTTGATTGCCATTGGAAACTGCGAGCCGCACGTTTTCCTCGACGTTTAAATAAGGCACCAAGTGAAACATTTGGAATACAAAGCCAACCTCATTGGATCGATAATTTCCGAGTTCCGAAGATGATAGCTCATATAAATTAGCCCCTTTGTATTTGATTTCTCCTTCAGTGGGGCGAAGCATTCCGCCCAAGGCGAGAAGGAGGGTTGTTTTTCCGCTTCCACTTGCCCCTTTAATAGCCACGAATTCACCCTTTTCCATATTAAGATCAAAAGGGGACAGCGCAGTGACATCACCGAAACGTTTCGTAACTTGTTTGCAGGTGATCATCAATCGTGACGTAGAGTGTCGGCAGGGTCCTGGACTACGGCCAGCATCGCTGGGATGAATGTCGCAAGAGCTGCAAAGGTCGGGGCCAGCCACAGTGCTTCAATGAGAAGGGAAGGTTCCCATCCCAATTGAGATTTTGTTAAAGCGAATAGTTCCTGTCCAAAGTTCAAAGTTATATATCCACCAATTCCATAGCCAATAATTGCGCCGGCAATCCCAATGGCAACCGCCTTACCAAGGAATAATATTGCGATGTGCAAGCCTCCATGCCCTAGGGCTCTAAAAACACCGATTTCTTGCCTTCGATCCCGTGTGTTAAGCATTGCTAAAGCGGCGACGGATAAACCGCAAAGAAAGATCATCACCGGAAGCATTTTGGTAAAGGTCTTCTCCAGATTATTGGTTTGTGACTGAATTGCGTCGTCAATCACTTTAGGCATGGCCTTTCCTAATTGAGCCTCCATCAGTCGCCTTTG
>CAZAIZ010000116.1:0-5691 GCA_964485275.1 uncultured Pedosphaera sp. | reverse complement strand
GCTCTAGTGTTTTCTTGATGGCTTCCCGATAAAGGCTGTCAGATGGTAATTTAGATTTCGTTTTCCTAGCCTCCTTTTCTATACTTTTGTTTACTAGTTTATAGAAAACTGAACAGTTCTCGGGGTTATTGTGGTACTTTTTCATGAACCGTTCTCTGAACAAGGGCCACCACTTCTTCCATGTGCTTTTATTAAAAGGAGGTAGATTTATGAGGGTTTTTTCATCCTTACTTAAGTCTTTCCGTTTTACTTCTTTCTTGAACTTTACTTTCATGAAGAGGAGGAGTCTTTCTTCCATCAATGATCGGTAAATGGCTTCAACCTCTGACTGGATGGGTCTGCCATACCAAAAAGGCGCTCCCTTCTTACGGTCTCGAACGCCTTTTTCTACGAGTTTTTTATCAAACTCCAGCTGCTCCTTCTTGCGGCGGGGAAAAGGGATAGGGACATATTTTGCCTTGGCTGCTTTCGCCCAGTACTCCTCCGAATGGTCTTGCTCTAGCTTTTGGATGGCCTCCATTGCCTGTTGCCATAATTCATCGAATGATGGTTCTTTTTCTTTAGCCTCCATTCTTGCTTTCAGCATTTCCATTGCCTCTTGGCCAAACGGTTTTGGCTTATTCTTATTTGCTTTTTTACTCATGCGATCTTGATGATTTTGGATTGAGTGTGTTTGGGATAAATTGAGAACCATTCTTCCCCCTCGGGTTTTTCTACTACTTCACGGTAATTGCTGAATACTTTTTCTGTAGATGTACCCATTTCCAAAGAGACCTTGGCAACGTTTTCCAGCATGGCGAGCCGATAAGAGCCGAAACTGTGACGAAGTAGATTGTGTCCGAATATTCCGAGGTCCGCCTTCAGCTTGTAATAACGTTTGTTATAGCCACTCTCACTCAAAGGCCAAATTGGCCCCGAATTGAGCCTGTAAGGTTCCATCCACATCTCAAAGGCAGGTGTTCTCTCAACTAACCTTCGCTTTCTTGTTTTGGCCTCAAGAGCTTCTATTTCAATGGAGGTGCTTCGTCTCCAAATATTGTCCCATTCTAGCCTTCGGGTTTCCTTTGGCCTCGCCCCCGTGAACCCTTGAATTGCGATCATTGGGCGCATTAGTGGATCGGCATTTTCCAGCAGCAATCGGAACTGTAAAGGAGTTAGGATTTTAGGGGCAGCACTTGGGGCTTTTTCATTCTTCAAGAGATTATTGAGTCGGTTGCGTATCCCTTGGTCTAGCCAGCTACGGTCCACACAATAGTCAAGTATCCCACGCAGGACTTCTCTGAAATGGTTGCGGCTTTTTGGGTGGAGGTTGTTGAGGCTTTCAAAGAAAATCTCAACGGATTCATGGGAGATATCGCATGCATCGATCCCAAAGACATCGATGACATTTCGCACCCTCTTTTTCTTTTCTTGAAGAGTATCCTCCGCCCAGTGCGACTTCTTCGATTCCAGCCACCGAGTGGCAGCATCCTTAAAGGATACCCGTTCTATGGTTCTGTAACTTCCTTTGTAGAAGCTTATGGCCGTGGCTATGTCTGCCCCATCTGCAGATTTCTTGAGGTTAATATACTCATTAACAACGGTCAGTGGGTCATGGAATCCTTCTGCCTTTAGCAATGCGATGGCTGTATTGAGCCTTTCTAGCTTACTCCCCGAAAGAGTGGCTATGTCTAATCTTCCACGTGAGACCTGCTCCATAGCTTTTTTGATCATCACCTCTGCTTTCTTTGCCTCTTTGCTCGATCTTTTTATCCGGTTTCCGCCGGATAAAAAAGAAGCGTGGTATCGCTGGTCACTCGGAGCGTAGATAATTCTCGCGGTATGGTTCCTGTGTGTGATGCTGTAAGGCTCTCGCATTGGTGCTTGTTCGCACATATGCGCAGCTTTGCGTACGGGTTTAATATGGGGGATTAACTCCGTATGGCCATCAGAGTTGTTCAGTTTATGTTCAGTAGAGACTGAACCTTCATTTTTCGGGGGAAAAGTGGCGGAGGGAGTGGGATTCGAACCCACGGTAGGGGTTAACCTACGCACGCTTTCCAAGCGTGTGCCTTCGTCCACTCAGCCATCCCTCCTGAAAAGCGGAGTTTGGCCAAGAGTAATCAGGCAAGCAAGGTTTTCCTAGGACTTCAGCCTTGATTCAATGTAGGTCTGCACGCTTCAATGAAGGACCGTGTCAACACCCGGCATGAATAAGTGCTCCTGTCAGGCCTGTGGCGGGCATATTGAGTACCCTCCTGAATACGAGGGAATGGAATTTGCATGTCCACATTGCGGCCAGGGTACGCGGGTTCAGCTACCTCAGATTCAGGTTACCCCAACTGCCTCAGCCCCGGCTCCGCCGCCCATGGGGTCGATGTCGCCTTCATTAGAATCGGCTCCTTCAAAGGAGAAGTTTGCTCCAGAGCCTGATCCGCATGTTTGCGAGAATTGTGGAGGGGCTATGGCTCCTGAAGATAAAGTGTGCATGGAATGCGGTCACCGGAGGCCTTTTAAAACCAAATGGACGGGCAATACCATTTTTCGCATGGCGGCTGGGGTTGTGCTCTTGGGGGAACTTGCTGTATTGGGATTACAATGGACAACCGAAGGGAAACCCTTTGGCCTTCGTCAACGTACAAGGAGTGCAGTGTTGGTAAAGGTGGGTTTGCGGGAAGAACTGGATCCAGCTAAACAAGCTGCCTTGGTGGGGAAAAATGTGACTAATCCTGCAGCGGCAGTGGCCAAAGATCCGGATCTCAAACTCAAAAGCCATGAGCTTAAGCCTGACCAAGACAACGGATCGTTGTGGATTCGGGGTGTGGTGAAGAATATATCAAAATACCGATATTATCGCGTGAAAGTGAGATTTAAGATGAAGGATAAGGAGGGCAATGTAATTCCAGAGATGGAAGCTTCGGCCTATCAACAAGCCATTGATCCGGGTAAAGAATGGGATTTTAAGGCACTTATGATTGATCCGGACGCAGTCAGCTATGAACCGATTATGCCGATCATAGGTAATCGCTAGTGCCTCCTTACGTCGTTGACCCCACCTTCCCACCTAATTACCCTTGCCCATAAGTTTATGGAATCCTCACCCAGACCTCCTCTTGTGTTAAGCGCAGTGGCGGTTTTGACAGGCGCTTTTGCCATTTTGACTGGCTGCGGCGGTGATCAAGGGGAAAACGAAAAAAAGACCCCAGTTTCCGGTCATCAGGAAATGATCGAGAAACTTGCAGTTATTTCAACAGGTTCACAGAATCCATATTTTGGTGATGCGTTTATTAATCGTATTCGGGTGCAGCTGCTGGGGGTGCGCCCCGGAAGCCCTCAGGAACTTCTGCTGAGATTTGATTTAGGGGCTGAAGAATTGCGTCGTGGAGAGACCGAATCGGCAATTGAACAACTCAAAAGATGTTATGATTTGATTCCTGAAATGTCCGACTTCATTGAGCCGGATAAAAGAGTGGAAGTGCGTAAAACCACCACCTTTTTGTTGGCCGTGGCCTACCTGCGTTTGGGAGAAAACGAAAACTGCGTCGATTGCCACACCAGTGAGAGCTGTATTTTCCCGCTCAAAGGGGGAGGAATTCACGAAAAACGGGAAGGATCACAGAAAGCCATTCCATACCTGGAGGAAGTATTGGCCCTCGCTCCGGATGATGCTGCAGCCCGGTGGCTCCTGAATCTGGCGCACATGACCCTGGGGTCCTACCCCAAGGCGGTCCCAGAGAAATATCTAATAAAGCCCGAACTATTTGAGTCCGATGAGGACTTTCCACGCTTCACCGATATTGCCAAGCGGGTTGGTTTGGACACCCGAAGTCTCTGTGGGGGAGCGATTTCCGATGATTTTAACGGGGATGGGTTATTGGATATTGTTGCCTCCAACTGGGATCCCAAGGGGCAATTGAAATATTTCATTAACACCGGCAAAGGAAAGTTCATTGACCAAACTGAACAAGCCGGTCTCACCGGTTTGTACGGTGGCTTAAACATCAACCAAACCGATTACAATAATGACGGATACCCGGATATCTACGTTATGCGGGGGGGATGGCTGGCCGAGCTGGGCCGATACCCCAATTCCCTCATTCGTAATAATGGGGACGGCACCTTTACTGATGTCACCATTGAGGCCGGTCTGGCCAAGGAGAATTTTCCCACGCAAACTTCTTCTTGGGCCGACTACAATAATGACGGACTGCTGGATTTGTATGTGGGAAACGAAATTCTCGGTGAGACTCCGGCTCCGTCCCAGCTCTTTCACAACAACGGGGATGGAACCTTCACTGACGTGGCGGCCCGAGCAGGGGTTCAAAATAATCGTTATACCAAGGCGGTTGTCTGGGGTGATTATGACAATGACGATGATCCAGACCTGTATGTGTCCTGCCACGGTGAACGCAACCGCCTTTACCGCAACAACGGTGATGGCACCTTCACCGATGTGGCCCCGGCTCTGGGAGTCGATAAGCCGATCTGGAGTTTCCCCGCTTGGTTCTGGGATTTTAACAATGACGGGGTGCTGGATATTTTTGTGGCCAACTATAAATCTGAAGAAGGAACCCACCGGGTAGCCAGGAGTTATCTGGGGCTTTCCCACCAGTCCGAAACTTTGTGTTTATACCAGGGTGACGGGAAAGGCGGGTTTAGGGAGGTTTCCCGCGAGCAAAAATTGACTCAACTCTCAATCCCCATGGGGGCGAACTTTGGGGATTTGGATAATGACGGGTTCCCTGATTTTTATTTGGGGACCGGTTACCCGAATTACGAGGCACTGATGCCCAACCTGATGTACCACAATCAGAAGGGCAATAGCTTTGCCAATATCACTACGGCCGGTGGCTTCGGTCATTTACAAAAGGGCCACGGGGTTGTCTTTGCTGATCTGGATAATGACGGGGACCAGGATGTGTTTGAGCAAATGGGGGGAGCTTATCCTGGGGACGGTTTCGGGGATGTCCTTTACCAAAATCCTGGATTTGGAAACCACTGGCTTAAACTCAAATTAATTGGGGTCAAATCAAATCGGGCAGCCATCGGAGCACGAATCCGGGTTGAGATCACGGAAGCTGGCAAAAAACGTTCGGTCTATTGCCACGTGAATAGTGGTGGCAGTTTTGGGGCCAACCCGCTCCGCAAAGAAATTGGGCTGGGCAAGGCCGACT
This sequence comes from uncultured Pedosphaera sp., assembly GCA_964485275.1. Classification (GTDB taxonomy): domain Bacteria; phylum Verrucomicrobiota; class Verrucomicrobiia; order Limisphaerales; family UBA1100; genus UBA1100. The sequence goes on along the minus strand of CAZAIZ010000116.1, from coordinate 538 downwards.
CCATTGATCTATTGGAAATTCATTGGCCGACCAGCGGCACGACCCAGACCTTTAGTGGGGTAAAGGTCGACACATGTCTGGAAGTCCGTGAGGGCGCAAAAAAATACAGGGTTTTCACACTGCCTGGGATTAATTTTTAGTATGGTTGAGCCATGGAGAAACGAACTCCAGACTTTCTGGTTGCGCAGCGGATGACCAATAGACCTTTTGTCCCCATTCTGTGGTTCCTTCTAGCTGGCTCCTATTCTATTTTTGCGGCAGATTACGATTGGATGTCAAAGATCCCTGATAAAGTCCTCATTTCATCACTCAATATACCGGGAACCCATAACTCAGGAGCCCTCCACGAGCCATTTTCAGGGACCGCCAAATGTCAGTCCCTCACCCTGTCCCAGCAACTTGAAGCGGGTGTACGTTTTTTTGACATACGTTGCCGCCATCAAAATGACCAATTCGCCATCTACCACGGTCCGGTTTCACAAAAATTAACCTTTGGTGCTGTGCTGAAAGCCATGAGAGTCTTTATCAAGAAGAACCC
>CAZAIZ010000115.1:0-5749 GCA_964485275.1 uncultured Pedosphaera sp. | reverse complement strand
GGAATAATCCTGATCTTAAGGTGATTCCGGCAGTGGAACGTGAGTTGGTGATTAACGCCTTGAAGGAAACTGGTGGCAATCAGGTTCAGGCCGCAAAGTTGCTGGGAATTACCAGGGCTACACTGCGAAAGCGCATAGAAAAATTTTCCATCCGGCAGGAGCTTTCAGTTGAGTGAGAATATCTAAAGGAAGGGTTATTCCCCTTTATTCTTACATGCTCCAGCGCGTTTCATTTCCTCGCAAGAGGCATTGATGGTAAGTTGCTGCGACTGCACTTCAAATCCAAGTTTGCCCGATATTTCACTTTCCAACGCATTCAATCGCTCGCTTTCAAATTCGACGATTTTGTCACAATCATTACAAATGATATGGTTGTGATTGGGGTGGTCTGCATAGTTGGGATCGTAAATTTTGTAATCTTTTCCGAAATCCATTTCGTGGACCAGTCCGCTTTCGGTTAGCAAGGGTAGGGTGCGGTAGACGGTGGCACGTGAGACACTCGAATCCTTCTTGCGTGCCCATTCCAGCAGCTGTTCGGCGGTGAAATGCTGATCGGTACTGAATACGGTGTCCACAATGGCACGGCGTTGGGAAGTGATTCGGAGATTTTTTTGATCCAAAAATTCGAGGAACTTCTGCTTTGCCGCTGCTTGATCCTTTTCAGGCATAAGAAAATTATAAAAATAGTTCGCTGCAAGTCAATGCCATGGATTGCACCTTATCAACCATCGTGCAAATCTGTGCGTCGTGCGTGTAGAATTGATTAATACCGGAACCGAGCTTCTAATGGGAAGGGTTTTGAATACCCACCAGCAGTGGCTTGGTCAACAACTGGCTATGGCCGGTCACGAGCTGGGTTTCCAGCAAACTATTCCTGACAATGGTGAGGCAATCGAGACTGCTGTAAAGGCTTCTACTTCTCGAAGCGAGCTGGTTATTGTGACAGGGGGTCTGGGCCCTACCAGTGATGATATCACCCGTGAGCGCATTGCTGAGCTGCTGGGGATGCCTCTTGAGGAGCATCCTGAAACCCGTGCCCGGGTCATCGCTTATTTTCAAGAGCGCAACCGTCCGATACCAAAGGCTGTGTTTTTGCAGGCACAGGTGCCAGAGGGAGCAAGGGTGTTCCCCAACGATCATGGCACCGCTCCGGGCTTGGCAATGCGAACGGCCAAAGGCTGGCTTATTTTGTTGCCTGGACCTCCGCGTGAGTTGCGCCCCATGTATACTGCTTATGTGACTCCATTGTTGGCTGAAGAGTTGCCACCGACAAGGCCGATGGTGACTCGTACCTTCAAGACTATGGGCATCGGTGAGTCCGTGGTAGAAGAGCGGATTGAACGGGAATTGAGTGAATTGGTGGCAAGGGGTTTGGAAATTGGCTATTGCGCAAGGATGGGGGAAGTCGATGTAAGAATGGTTGCCTACGGCTCCAAGGGCCCGCAACTGATTAAGGAAAGTGAGGTCATAATACGTCAGTGTCTGGAAAAATATATTTTTGGAGTGGATGAGGATCGTCTAGAGGATTTTATTGTGCGTGAACTGAGGGAGCGGAACCAGACTCTTGTGGTAGCTGAATCCTGTACAGGAGGGTATCTGGCTCATCGTCTTACTAATGTCTCAGGGGCTTCGGCAGTTTTTCTTGCAGGTCATTGTACCTATTCCAATGAAGCCAAGGAGAATACACTCGGGGTTTTATCTGAATCAATAGATTCAGATGGTGCGGTAAGTGAAAGAGTCGCAAGAGAAATGGCTGTTGGGGCACGACTGAAGCACCGGGCAGATTATGCTCTTGCGACTACGGGAATCGCTGGGCCGACCGGAGGTACAGGGGAAAAACCTGTAGGAACTGTGTATATCGCAATTTCTACGGCACAGGGCACGCGGGTAATCAAAGAATGCAATCGTTGTGATCGTGAAACCTTTAAGTATGTGGCAAGTCAGCAGGCTCTTAACCTGATACGTCGCGAATGGCACAAAAACCCCCGCCATTCAGGCGGGGTTTAAATCGTGTTGGGCTCCTTGATCAGTCAGCACCATCAGATCCGATGGCCTCAACCGGGCAGCCTTCCATGGCCTCAAGACACAAGGCCTCTTCTTCTTCATTTTCCGGCTGTTTCTTGACATAGGAGTAGCCACCGTCTTCATTGCGTGTGAAGTTTTCAGGTGCTGTTTCACGACACAGGTCGCAATCGATGCATTCGGAGTCGCAGTAGTATTTTCCCACTGCATTGTCTTCGTATTTATCTTCTTTTGTTGCCATCGTTAAACCAATCCCCGGCGGAATCTATTTAAATAGCAGGCTAAAATCAAGTTCATTCGGGCAACAATATCGTAAGGTCGATTTTGTGTTTCTGGAATAACCTCGCTCCAACGATATTGTTTTCATAATCTGTGGCTGTGCAAGCAAACAGACAAACCCAAATTCTCGTTACTTTGGGGCCAGTAACCCAAACCGAAGAAATGATCGGGACTCTTATGGATGCCGGGGCAAATCTGTTTCGCCTAAACATGTCTCATGCCCGGCACGACTGGGTGCGTGCGGTAGTGGTTAATATTCGTTCTGCTGCAAGAACACGAGATTGTGTGCCATCGATCCTTATGGATTTGCAGGGGCCCGCTATTCGTACCGGCGATTTGCCTATTCCAGTGGATTTGGTGAAGGGTGAACGTTTTGACTTCACCACTAATCCTGAAAAAGAGGGGTCACGGGTGGCAGGGGTTAATTACCCCAGCTTCCTGGATGATATTAAGGAGGGGGCAACTATCCTTATCGATAACGGATTGATCCGGATGAAGGTGCTGCAGAAAACGACCGATGTAGCCGAGTGCGAAGTGGAAATCGGTGGAAATCTAGGGAGCAGGCGGCATATCAATTTGCCGGGGACCAAGGTCAATCTTCCAGCTTTGACTGAGAAGGATAAGGCTGACGTGACAGTGGGGTTGGAATTGGATGTCGACTATTTCGCACTTTCATTTGTTCGTGAGGCAGCCGACGTGGAACAACTGAAGATGTTGATCAAGTCTGAAGAGCATCCACCCAAGGTAGTTGCGAAAGTTGAGGATCAGCATGCGGTGAAACAAATCAAACGCATCATTCGTGCAGCGGATGCCATTATGGTCGCTCGAGGGGATCTGGGAGTTGAATGCCCCTACGAAGAACTGCCCATTATTCAACGCCGAATCGTTCGCCAATGCCTGAAAGCGGGTAAGCCCGTTGTCGTGGCGACTCATATGTTGGAAAGCATGATCAATGAGCCTCATCCCACTCGGGCAGAAGTGACTGATGTAGCCAATGCCGTTTTTGAACAGGCTGATGCCATTATGCTGAGTGGAGAAACCTCAGTCGGACAGTTTCCGGTGATGTGTGTGGAGGTGATGGATCGAATTGCCCGTCGCATGGAACAGGAACGGGGTGCACGTTTTCACAAGGAAGCGGATTTAACCGATGACCGCGAAAAGTTGGCGAAGTCGGCTGTGGGAATGGCTGATGATTTGAATGCAGATGCGATGGTGGTGTTTACGGCGACTGGCCGAATGGTTCGGGAGTCCTCGTGGATGCGCCCGAGACATTCCCAGATTCTTGCCTTGTGTGCTTGCCCGCGAGTGGCCGGAGAGATGGCGTTGTTTCGTGGAGTTAAGCCGGTGATTATTGAAGGGTTTTGTCCGGACTTTCCTGTGCTGGATGCGCTTGCCACCCTCAAGGATCGCGGGCATTTACAGGCAGGCAATACGGTTGTAGTCAGCAGTTCCACCAAGGCGGTGGAAAAAATATCCAATTCAGTTCAGATCCATAAGGTTACTTAAACTCCCTTAACGTGCCGCTGAGAATAGATTGCTGGTAGCCTCACCGGCGAGGTTCAGTATGGGTTCAGGGAAGAGTCCCAACCCGATCAGACCAAATAGGCATATTAAAAGTACGATTTCAGCTGCTCTCGGGCAGTTCAGAGGTTCTGTCGAAGGTTTCTTCTCCTCCCAAAAACGCCCAGTGCCCCAATAGATTTCTCTGATAACACCGAAGTAGTAATAGAGTGAAATCACGACTCCAATCATTGCTGCTCCAATAATCCAAGGCAGTCCTGGGATGGTCTCCATTGCTCCAAAGACCGCCCGTAGCAGCGTGAATTTACCGAGAAACCCAGCCAAAGGAGGGATGCCGGCCAAGGACACAATGGAAAGAGTGAGAGCGACGGCCATCAAGGGAGAACGCTGGTGCAGGTTTGCGAGAATACTAATGTCTTCATCGTCGCTTTCCTCTGAGATCACTGAAACAACCGTAAAGGCAGCTAAAACAGCGAAGATATAGCCGACAAAATAGAACAGGACCGCCTGTGCCCCGGTGTTGTTTAAGACAACCAGCCCCAGCAGCACGTATCCGGCACTAGCAATACTGGAGTAACCGAGTAATCGCTTCAGATTACGTTGTCGAAGGGCGCAGAGGCTTCCATAGAGAATGGTGGCAGCGGCCATCAGTCCCAGTAGCTGCCGTAGCCACGCTTCATTCATTAAGCTGGGGCAAGCTTCAGCCAGCAGGCGTAAAATCAAAACGATTCCTGCCGCCTTGGATCCGCTGGAAAGAAATGCTGATACGGGGGTGGGAGCTCCCTGATATACATCGGGCACCCAGAGCTGAAAGGGGACTACTGCCAGCTTGAAAGCTAATCCACCCAAAACCATGATGACTCCAAGCTGAAAGAGTAGTTGCATGGGTTGTTCGGTGGAGGCTAGTGCGGCCCGGTTTATTTCATGGTAATTCAAAGCGCCGGTGCTTCCGTAAATCAGCGCGATACCAAAAACCATAATGGCTGAAGAGGCAGCTCCCAAAATCAAATACTTAATGCCCGACTCAAGAGACCGTAACCGGTGGCGTTCAAAGCTGGTTAGCACATAGAAAGTAATGGTAATTAATTCCACAGCTACAAAAAGCATGACAAGGCTTTCGGCTCCTGCGGCAAAGGTCATGCCAGCCAGAGCAAAACAGATGAGTGCATAGAGCTCACTTATTCCAGAACGAATTCGGTGGGCATAGCTCATGGTAAGGAGTACAACCAGAATCGCTGCCATGACAAAGAACCCCTGAAAATAAACAGCCAAGGCATCTTTACTGTAGCCATTAATAACAGCATTCCCCTTGTCAAAAGTACTGAAACTGTAACAAAAGACGGCGGCTAAACCGCCAGATGCCAGCCAGCCCAGATTTGCTTTACGCTCTTGAGGTGTCCATAAATCAACCAAGAGTATGAGGAGGCCGAGAAGGACGACACCGACTTCCAAGCTGATTAAAGATAAATCCATTATTCGGTTTCCTCGGGTTGCGCGGCAGTTGCTTGCCTGAAAGTGGGCTCGGATTGAATTATTTTTTCAGTGATTAACCGTGGGTAGAAACCAAACAGCAATAAAACCGTGAGGAGGATGGCATAGGGAAGTCGTTGCCAAGAAATAATATCCTCAGTTTCAGGTGTGACTTCTCCCTTTAGGCCATGGAGAAGCTTGCGTATAGCACGCAGCATGTAGATAGCTCCAATGACCAACGCACTCCATACAGCGATGCTGGTAATAACCGGGTAGACTTTCCAGGCTCCGAAAAATACGGTAAGTTCCCCGGCAAAATTAGCAAATCCTGGAAGGCCGCAGCCAGCCATCAGGGCCATGATCATCAGAGTGCCCCATAAAGGCATGCCCGCCAGTAGTCCCTGAATTTTCTCCATATCCAGTGTCCGGGTTTGTTGATGCAAATATCCACTTAATC
>CAZAIZ010000114.1:0-5771 GCA_964485275.1 uncultured Pedosphaera sp. | reverse complement strand
CCCGCCTTTTTGTGGCTCTAATCGAGACGCACCAGCAGGCTGATGGTTCGATCAGAATTCCTGAACCATTACAGCAATATCTTCGGGCTGATTCCATTCCGGCTGCGTAGCTATGCGCGTCCTTCAGGTCACCTCGGAATTTTTTCCTTATTCCAAGACTGGCGGATTGGCTGATATGGTTGCCGGACTCAGCGGTGCATTGCTGGAGTTGGGCGAGGAAATTACAGTGGCGACACCCCTGTACAGAGGGGTCCGGGAACGAGCCTCCAATTTGAGGCCATGCGGACCCGAAATCATGATTCCTCTAGGCAAAAACAAATTCCCTGCCAGATGGTGGAAAACTGAAACAACCGGTGGTGTCACGGTGTTATTCCTTGAGAACGATGGTTTTTACGATCGTGACGGTATATATATGGAGGGAAATGATGGTTATTGGGATAATCCAGAGCGGTTTATGCTCCTCAATAAAGCCGTCGCCGAGATAGCTCCTGAATATGAGGTGGTACACGTACATGATTGGCAAACGGCTTTCATCCCCATGCTATTAAAAGTCGGCAAAGAACAAACGCCACCTCGAACAATTCTGACAATTCACAATTTGGCCTATCAAGGCCAGTGTGAAGGGAATCGGTTTAATATCACGAATCTGCCCACGCGTTTTTTTTATCAGGAAGGGCCTGAATTTTTCGGGGGAATGAATTTTTTGAAAGCTGGACTCCATTATGCTGACCATATTACAACCGTTAGCCCCACCTATGCTCATGAAATATTGACTCAGGAATATGGTGAAGGGCTCGAAGGTGTTTTGCGAAAGCGTAAAGGCGTATTGACGGGGATTTTGAACGGGGTTGATTACGGTGAATGGAACACCGAAAACAACGCATATTTACCTGCCTCCTACTCGGCACATGATCTAGATGGAAAGGATACATGCAAAAAAGCACTCCAAAAGGAATTGGGATTACCTGTTGAAGAGATCCCGTTTTTTGGATGCATAACCCGATTAGCAGGCCAAAAAGGGATTGATGTCATGGTTCAATCGCTGGATGAAATATTGCGCGAAACCCGAATGCAGGTTGCGATTCTGGGTTCAGGTGAAGATGAACTTGCCCGCAGTTTGAATAATCTCCAGAAGAAATATAGCAATTGTGTTTTCATTAATGGTTATGACAATTCTTTGGCCCATTTAATCAAAGCAGCGGCTGACTTTTATCTAATGCCTTCCCGGTTTGAGCCCTGCGGACTCAATCAATTGTACAGTTTTCGGTACGGTACACTTCCAATCGTACACGGAGTGGGGGGGCTTAATGATACCGTAGAGCAAATTAGTGAAGAATCAGGTAACGGATTTAAGATGGGCAGCTTAACACCAGAGCAGCTCTTATCAGCCATTGGGCGTGCGCTCGAATTTTATGCTCACAATGATTTGTTAATAGCTACCCGCAAGAGAATCATGAAACTCGATTACTCCTGGGATGCATCAGCTCAATCTTACCTGCAATTGTATCATTCGTCCAATTAAGCTGACATAACAGTGCTAAAGCATAATCCATATAACATATATTGTGCGAAAATGAACAGAAGGTGCGGAGCAGGGGGTATTTTTGGCTTAGCGGTGGCTCCAGCCGAATCTTGGTGAGAGCGGTGGCCAGTAGACAAATGAAGAGTGTCCAATGACATTCTCCTGTGGGAGTTCGCCCCATGCGCGAGAGTCGAGGCTGTTGATTGAGTTGTCCCCAAACATAAGATAGTGCTTTGCGGACACGTTGATTGTTTGCCTGTAATTAAATCCCGGCATCGGCAAGTGGCCCGAATAAACCGAATCAGCTGGGTCATTACGCGGGGTTCTCCATATATTGGTAACGTTAATATCAATCTTTTTTGGGAAACTGTAGATGAATTCAAATCCCTGGTCTGTTGAGTCAATCCTGGAATTATTTACGACAAGTTGGTGGTCTGTTCCGAGATGGATAGCCTCTCCTCCGAGGCCAACCAGCCTTTTGATATAGAAGGTTTCCTTATCCGGAGCGTTATGACTTTGTGATGGAATGCTGTCTTGGCTGATTGTAAATACGGCAATATCGCCGCGTTTTGGGTTTCTGAAATTGTAGGTCATTCGATTTACGAAAAGATGGTCTCCTGTTTTTAACTGAAAGTTGAAAATATATTCGCCCTGTTTGAATTCATATTTGTTAATGAAGGGTCTGTTGCTCCTTGGGTCATATGTTCCGGGCATCTTGAGCATGGGCTCGGTGCCACGAATAGGTGGAAACCAAATTGTTTTATTAATGGAATTACCTGATTGATCAACGAACTCGATGGTCTGTTTGTTGATTAAAGGAAATATATTTTTTGGCGGGTGTATACTTCTTAAGGTCCAGTCGCCTGCCGCCTTAAGGCTGTAATGGCTAATCCCTCGAAAAAAATTCACTATTTTCTGGCTGATGCCGGGTTTATTCGCGGGTTTTAGGTGGAACGATTGATCCTTAAACGTTGGTTCAGTTGATAGTCTAACTTTTGTAGGTGAATAAACCTTTGTGATTTCTGCAGAGGTACCGTCATCAAAGGCAATTGTACGACCTGTGTCATTCTTGGAGAAAAGATCAGAGTCAATTTCCAAGATCCCTTTCCTAGCTGTTGCCTTAAGTTGGCCTGACTCAATCCTGTTTAGGTCTATTGCTGTTATTCCATAGAGAGTCGGCTGCATGGATCCTGTTGGGATCTTGAAAGGCTGGAAGAAGAACGCTCTGAATGACAGGACTAGTGTTGCGACTACCAGAAACATCTCTATCCAGTCTCTATACTGGGAATCGGGATATGTTAAAAATCTTTGGTCTGCGGTTTTAAGCAGTTCTTCCCGAGATTCTTTAAGGGCCTCATGGTCAATTGGCCCCCTGCTCTGCTGGTCTAATTTTTCCAGACAGGCATCGATTTTCTCTATTGCATGAGGTTTCAGCAAGTCCCTTTGAGCATCCAGCAACTTGCGCACCTGTTTGCTTTCCTCACGGGCTTCCCGAAGTTTTTTGGAAATGAACCAGCGCCAGTTGTATATCATGCTTTGAGAACTTTTATGAAAGCATCTTGGGGGATGTTCACCGAGCCAATGGATTTCATCCGTTTTTTTCCTGCCTTCTGTTTTTCCAATAGTTTCCGTTTGCGGGAAATATCGCCGCCATAGCACTTGGCCGTCACGTCTTTTCGTACGGCCCCTACAGTTTCTCTGGCAACGATACGGCCCCCAATGGCAGCCTGGATGGCAACCTTGAACTGCTGCCGAGGAATGACTTCCTTGAGTTTGGCGGCCAGCGCCCTGCCCCTTTGCTCGGCTTTTTCAAAGTGAACAATGGAGGAAAAGGCATCGACTGGATCCCCGTTCACCAGCATGTCCAGTTTCACCATTTTAGACTGCTGGAATCCTGCTGGTTCATAGTCCATGCTTCCAAATCCACGGGTCAGGCTTTTGATCCGGTCATGGAAGTCAACGAGGATTTCATTCATTGGCACTATTCCTTCGAGCATGACCCGTGTGCCATCCAGTGATTCAGTGTGTTCTACGGTCCCGCGTTTTTCAGTTACCAAATTCATCATGTCGCCAATATTTTCATTGGGTATCATGATGCGTGTGCGAACAATGGGTTCCTCTATCCAATCAATCACGGAGGGATCAGGCATATGGACAGGGTTGTCGATTTCGAGTTCTGCCCCATCAGTTTGTACTACGCGGTAGATGACGTTTGGATAGGTTGCGATGATATCCATATCATACTCGCGGCGGAGGCGTTCCTGGATTATTTCCAAGTGTAACAGCCCGAGGAACCCACACCGGAATCCAAACCCCAAAGCAATTGAGCTTTCCTGTTGGTAGATGAATGCCGGGTCGTTTAGCTGAAGTTTGTCCAGATTGTTTTTAAGGTGCTCATAGTCTGCTGAGTTAATCGGGTAAATTCCACTGTACACCATTGGGTGCACCTCCTGAAATCCGGCTAAGGGATCGGCTGGGTTTCGTGTTTCTATAATGGTATCCCCCATTTTAACATCACGAGGAGACCGGATGTTTCCAGTAATGTAGCCCGTCTCGCCGGGACCTAGTTTGTCACGAGAATAGGGTTTGGGGTTGAAACTGCCGACCTCTTTTATTTCTATGGTTTTCTGTGAATGGAAAAGCCGCACCTGTGTGCCGGGTTTAAGCTCGCCATCAAAAACCCTCACATGGATTATTACCCCCTTGTATGGATCATAGACTGAGTCATAGCCCAGGGCCTGGAGCTTGCCATTGGCCGTTGGCTTTGGCGGGGGAATACGTTGGACAATCGCTTCCAAGATATCTTCTATCCCAATCCCTTCCTTCGCGCTGCAGGGAAGCACTTCCTCCCCGGGAATAGCAAGGATGTCTTCGATCTGGGCGATGGCCCCATCCAGGTTTGCATGCGGGAGATCGATTTTGTTAACGAGGGGCAATATTTCCAGATTTTCTTTAAGTGCCAGGTGGATATTTGCCACGGTCTGGGCTTCCACGCCCTGTGCTGCATCAACAATGAGGAGAGCTCCCTCGCAGGCACTGAGACTGCGGGAGACTTCATAGCAGAAATCAACATGACCTGGAGTGTCGATGAGGTTGAGCTCATAGGTTTCACCATCACGTGCAGTATAATACATGGTTACCGGATGGGATTTAATGGTGATACCCCGCTCCTTTTCCAGATCCATTGAGTCGAGAAGTTGATCTTCCATCTCCCGTTGACTCACCGTATCAGTGCATTGCAACAAACGATCACTCAGGGTTGTTTTCCCGTGGTCGATGTGGGCAATAATGCTGAAATTCCTGATTTTCGATGGATCCATCTGCACTCTAACAAAGCGGGAGAAAATAACCGTCTCAGGCGTAGATTAAAGCAAATACTATTGTTTTGCCTGTTCTGCGATTGATTGGCCTTGATCCAGTAATTTTTTCACACAATTTTCTGTAGGTCCTTCGGCGTAGACTCGCAATACAGGCTCAGTACCTGAGCCTCGAAGCATCAACCAGCTACCGCATCTTGCAGTGAATTTGACACCGTCAAAAGTTTGTATCTTGTCTACTGGAGAGCCTAGTAAATCTTTGGGTGGATTTGATTGTGCATGACGCATTAGCCAGTTGCGGCTTTTAAGGGGGTAATGTGTGTCAATTCTTGCGTAATTAAACAACCCGTACTGATTTTCCAGCCTATTTAGTAGCTCTTCTAGAGAGCGGCCCTCCATTGCCAGCATTTCAAGGAGCATTAATCCGGCTAAAATCCCGTCGCGCTCAGGGACGTGACCAGGAAAACCGATGCCACCACTTTCTTCAAACCCCAGCAGGACATCTCCTTTTAACATCTGTTCACAGATATATTTGAATCCAACACCTGTTTCGGTGAGGGGAAGATTGTGATGATGACACATGACATCAACCATTGAAGTTGTTGTCAGTGCTTTGACTATTCTCCCTTTCCCTTTACGATTCGAAATGCAATGCTCTAAAAGGAGGCAGATGATTTGGTGCGTGGTGAGTGCGTTGCCGTGCCCGTCCATTCCACCAATGCGGTCAGCGTCCCCGTCGGTGACTAGGCAAAAGTCTGCCGGGGTTTTTTTTAGGGATCTTTGGCTGCTGCAGTAATTCTGCTTGATGGGTTCTGGGGATATGCCGCCAAAGTTCGGGTCGTGATTTCCATTAAAAGTCCGTATTTTGCAGTTCGTATTTTCAAGGATTTGATCGAAGCACCCTGCCCCCACGCCGAAAAGGGCTTCATGGG
>CAZAIZ010000113.1:0-5772 GCA_964485275.1 uncultured Pedosphaera sp. | reverse complement strand
TCAGGGTTGGCTGGCTCAGGGTTGGCTGGCTCAGGGTTGGCTGGCTCAGGGTTGGCTGGGGTGTTTATTTGGACAGGGGTCGCGGAAGCTTCCGATGTCACTGAGGACCCTTGGACCGAGGCATCATCAGTTGAACGAGTTTGAGCAACATTAATCGATTCCTGGCCACAACTGGCCAAGATCAGCACACAAAAAAATGGAGACAGGCATTTCACAGTGTAAACACAAACCCTCGGGCCACTTTATGACATACACCCAAACAGGTTAAAAGTCAATATGACTGGATGTATTACCCGGTTAGAAGGCATTTTGAAAGGCTTTGTGCCTTCGTGAAGCGGAATTTATTCATGGTTATTCTGATGTTTTCCACAAAGAGTAACTCCGCTGGACGACTCCTCCATGCCCGATTACCATAGGCCTGTGCCTTTAGCCGATTTTACGACCCAAAAAGATGCGGTTACCCTGCTTCAACGCAGCTTGGAACGCGGTCGACTGGGTCATGCATACCTCTTTACCGGGCAAAATCTTGGGCGGCTGGAAAAAGTTGGCCGCGCTCTGGCCCAGACTCTCAATTGTCTGACCCCTCCGTCTCCATCTGTCTCGGGCTTGGCTACTGATTCTTGTGGCCAATGTGTTGGCTGCCGGAAGATCACAGAATCCAACCACCCGGACATGATGATAGTGAAGCCTGAATCCAAACTGCGACAGATCAAAATTGGCCAGATTGTTCGGCGACCCAACAGCCCGCCACGCGTGTTGCACGACTTGGTGTATCAAAAGGCTGTAGAGGGGGGCTACAAGGTGGTGCTAATTGTTGCGGCTGACCGGCTCAATGAAGACGCGGCTAATGCGCTACTCAAGACACTGGAAGAACCCCCTGAGCGAACCGTGTTTGTTTTGCTCAGCACTGAACCTGAACGGTTACTGGATACCATCCGCTCGCGTTGCCTTTTGCTGACGTTTGCCGGAGAAGGACAACGTCAGTTTGGAGAACAAGAGCTGGAATGGCTCCGGCAATTTGCCTCAATGGCTGCCCGGGGGGAGAAAGATCTTTTTGGCCGGTATCGCCTGTTGGGGACCTTGCTCCAGCAACTGGACGAGCTGAATGAGGCTATCATGGCAGGAGTCGAAGAGTCGTCTCCATTAAGGCAACACGAGGAGGTGCCTGCAGAATTACGGGAGCAATGGGAGGAGGAAAACAAGGCGGCTTCCATGGCAGAATACCGTTATCGCCGTGCGAATTTTCTTGTCGCACTGCAAGCTTGGCTGCGCGATGTCTGGCTGCAGGCAAGCGGGCTTGGCAATGAACTGGCTCAATTTCCCGACTTAACTGATAGCGCGCAAAAGGTGGGCCGCCGATTAACCCCGCATGAAGCGGAGGAGAACTTGCGGCTGCTGGAGAAGACCCAGCGCATACTGCACACGAATGTAGCTGAGCTATTGGCACTCGAGACAGGGTTATTGAAATTGAAGTTGTGAAGGGGGGGGTTGCCCGTTAATTTACCGCCCGATGAAGGTTCTTTTTCTTAATGGGCCCAATCTTAACCTGCTTGGGCAAAGACAGCCGGAGATTTATGGGACCGCCACTCTTGCTGATATTGAATCAGCGGTTCGTAATCAAGCGGAAGGGCGTGCGGAGGTCGAGTTTCGCCAAAGCAACGATGAAGGGGCACTGGTCACCTGGGTTCAGGAGTCGGCAGGCCAAGCCGATGTGGTGGTTATCAATGCGGCGGGATACACTCACACCAGCGTTGCGTTGCGCGATGCCATCGCTGCGACGAATGTGCCAGTGGTTGAAATACACCTCTCCAACATTCATGCTCGCGAAGAATTCCGCCATAATTCGCTTATCGCGCCGGTTTGCCGTGGCCAAATTTGCGGATTCGGCACGACGTCCTATGAGCTAGGGCTTGAGGCAGCTTTAACATTAAAGTGACGCAAAGAGTGAAGCGTTTGACTGATTTTTTGGTCATTTTTCTTTTATAGTGGATAATCCTCGCTTGACCGTTCGGTTGCTTTATTCATTGTAAGCGCTTCCTTCGCATGAAAACTATCTATCTCAATCAAGCCTTATGTTGGTCCAGAGGAGCCAGTAGTTTTTTGATATGAACCTGAAAGATATCAAAGGGATTGTCGACCTCATGAAGAAAAATGCCGTCTCAGAATTTGAGATGGAGGAGGGTGACTTCAAAATCAAACTTAAACGAGATTCTGGCAAGCCTTCAATGGGGCTGCCCATGACGGAGGTTGCTCCGATGGTTCTCCCGGAAATGCTTCCGGCTTCTGCACCGCCAGTTATGACTGTCCCCTCGCCTTCTGCTGTGTCGGCGCCTGCAGTGATGCCCGATGGTCTGGAAATTAAGTCTCCCATGATAGGAACGTTTTACCGGAAGCCCTCGCCGGACGCTGATTCCTATGTGGAGGTTGGTTCAGTAGTCGAGCCGGACACCGTGGTGTGTATCGTTGAGGCAATGAAGGTTATGAACGAAATCAAGGCCGAGATTAAGGGGACCATTGCCGAGGTGCTGATGGAGGACGGCAAGCCGGTCGAATACGGTCAGGCGCTCTTCCGCGTAGAGCCCAAATAATTTTCGCTACCCTCTAATGTTTGAGAAAATTCTTGTAGCCAATCGGGGTGAAATAGCCGTGCGCATTATGCGCGCCTGTCGTGAGTTGGATATTCGTACAGTAGCGGTTTATTCGGAAGCGGACGCCAACTCGATGCACGTACAAATGGCTGATGAAGCTATCTGCATTGGGCCGAGTCCCAGTAATGAAAGTTATCTGAAAAGAGATCGGATTATAGGGGCGGCAGAAATTGCTGATGTGGATGCTATTCATCCGGGTTACGGGTTTTTGTCTGAAGACGCTCGTTTTGCCGAGGTTTGTGAAAGCTGTAATATTGCCTTTATTGGCCCCGGAGCGGCGGTGATGAATACGTTTGGGGACAAGCAGACGAGCCGCGAACTTGCAGCACGGGCCGCAGTCCCCGTTCCTCCGGGCTCTGAGGGCATGGTGGAGGATGAGGATACCGCGCGCCGGACAGCCAAGGAGATCGGCTATCCGGTAATGATTAAGGCGGTTGCTGGTGGAGGCGGGCGCGGAATGCGTGTGGCTCACAATGAGGTTTCACTATTGAGGGGATTCCATACCGCACGTACCGAAGCCGAGAAGGCCTTTGGGAATGGCGGGGTTTACATCGAGAAATTCATCGAGAACCCACGTCACATCGAGTATCAAATACTGGGAGATAATCAGGGCAATATTATTCATCTTGGAGAACGAGACTGTTCCATTCAGCGACGCAATCAAAAGTTGATTGAGGAAACCCCATCCCCTCTCATGGCTGATTTGCCCGATCTGCGCAGGGAAATGGGTGAAGCCGCCCTGCGTATTGCGCACGAAGCTGCGTATGTGAACGCGGGAACCGTTGAGTTTGTGGCTGATGACAAGGGCAACTACTATTTTCTCGAGGTGAACAAGCGCATACAGGTAGAGCACCCCATTACCGAGGAGGTGACGGGAATTGATCTGGTGAAGGCACAAATTGCAGTAGCGATGGGCGAAACATTAAGTTTAACTCAGGAAGAAATTACTTTTACGGGACATGCCATAGAATGCCGAATTAATGCCGAGAACCCCTATGCGGATTTTGCCCCTTCCCCGGGGCGCGTGGAGATGTATTACGCTCCCGGGGGCAATGGAGTCCGGCTAGACAGTCACGTTTATGCTGGTTATACGATCCCTCCTCACTACGACTCGATGATAGCCAAGCTCATTACTGTGGGTAAAGATCGGCGGGAAGCCATTGCCCGGATGAGTCGCGCGCTCAGTGAATATATGATTACTGGAGTGAAGACGACGATTCCATTTGAGCTCTCTATCATGAGAGATCCAAATTTCCGCCGGGGAGTCTACGCGACTAATTTCATTGAAAACATGCTCGCCAATCGTCGCGAGATGATTGAGCGTGACGCCTAGTCCGCGTAATGAAACCCCTCGCTGATTGTCGCCTCTATGCTTTTGTCGATGGCGCGTACCTGCACAATCGATCGCCGACCGAAGTTGCCTCGCAGCTTTGTGAAGGCGGGGCTGATATTATTCAGCTGAGGGCCAAAAACTGGGACGAAAGTGAAATCCGCGAAGGCGTCGAAAAAATCCTTCCGATTACCCGTTCGGCGGAAATCCCCCTGGTTGTAAACGACTACTGGGCACTTGCCTCTGAACTGGGAGCAGAGGTTTGTCACTTGGGGCAGGAAGATTATTTTGAGGCAGATAAAGATCCGACTCCTGAGGTGGCTTTCCCCGGCCCCCTGCTTGGCCTGAGCTCTCATGCGCCGGAGCAAGCTCAGGCGGCAATGAGGGAGGACGCTGACTATGTTGCAGTGGGCCCTGTTTTCGAGACGCCCACAAAGCCGGGAAGGCCGGCGGTTACTTTGGATTACGTACGATGGGCAGCAGAGAATATTGACTGCCCGTGGTTTGCGATCGGCGGAATCACTCTGGAAAATGTGGATGAGGTTCTTGAAGCGGGGGCTCGTCGGGTTTGTGTGGTGTCAGCTATTCTTAATTCTCCGGATGTCGCACGTGCTTGCCAACAGTTTCGTGAGCGCCTAGCCTCCGTGCCTCTCGATTAAGAGAATAATCATGAGCCTACTTGTCGCCGGAACTACTGCCCTTGACTCCATTAAAACGCCGTATGCAGAGAACCCCCGCCTTCTTGGTGGTTCGGCGAGTCATGCGGCTGTAGCAGCCAGCTTTTTTAGCCAGGCCCACTTGGTCGGTGCAGTGGGTGAGGATTTCCCCAAAAAATATATCAATCTTTACCGCAAACACGGCCTATGCCTTGAAGGGTTGGATCACCGAACCGGCCAAACCTTCCATTGGTCCGGCGAATATGAAGTCAATATGAACAACCGCCGGACGCTGGATACCGTACTGGGGGTCATTGAAGACTATAGCCCTACACTGCCGGTTAACTACACGAAGTTACCGTACGTGTTATTGGCGAATATTGCACCGGATGTGCAAGGGCGTGTTCTGGATCAAATGAAGCGGTCAAAGTTTGTGGTGGCAGATACCATGGATCTTTGGCTCAACATTGCACGTCCGGCAGTGCTTAAACTACTCAAGCGTATTGACTGCCTAGTTTTAAATGACAGTGAAGCTTCTCAATTAGTGGAAGAAGATAATGTGGTGGCCGCAATCCCGCGTATTCATAAGCTGGGGCCGAAATATGTGATCGTCAAAAAAGGCGAGCACGGCTCTATTTTATCCGGACCCAAAGGCTTCTTTATTGCTCCGGCCTATCCATTAAAGAAAGTGGTGGACCCCACCGGGGCGGGCGACAGTTTTGTTGGCGGGATGATGGGTTATCTGGCGAGCCAAAAGGGACGCGTGGATAATAATCTCCGTGCAGGAATAATTCATGGCAGCGTGACAGCGAGCTTTTGTTGTGAAGATTTTGGGTTAAAGAAAACGACCAAAATCAAGAAAGCCGATATATCCAAGCGCGTACGCGAACTAACCAAGATGGCCGGTTGGTAAACGGTTGCCTTCGGCTGCACCCTTTGTCAAAATCGATTCTTCCAAACGCGGGTGTCGTACAATGGTAGTACGTGAGCTTCCCAAGCTTGAGACGTGGGTTCGATTCCCATCACCCGCTCCATTTCTGCCGTTAGTACGTGAGCATTGCATTAACCACCTCTAGGTGTTTACCAAAGATAGCGTCCTGCTCGGTGAGTCCGGGATGGAAATCAAGCTGATCGAGAA
>CAZAIZ010000112.1:0-5814 GCA_964485275.1 uncultured Pedosphaera sp. | reverse complement strand
TTCCAAGATCGATTCCGATATCATTGGAGAAAAGGCCTTTTATTCCCTCAAACATTTGAAAAGTGTAATCTGAGCGAGACAATGGGGCTCCAATCGGTGCTGGAACAAGGAAAGGTTATTCAGGTTATTTCCCTAAAATGGGTAAAATGGTACCAGAGGAGGGACTCGAACCCCCGGCACGCGGATTATGATTCCGCTGCTCTAACCAACTGAGCTACTCTGGCAGCCGCTAGTACGATTTTCTGGCCAAAAATTGGGATTCTGTCAATTCCATTCGATTTTACGCGTTTTTGACAGAATATCTCTTGCAAAGGCAGATTTGTTAATCTAGGTTCCGCCCAGAAAAAGTAATGGATAGGAAAGTAAAAGCTGAGACAATTTCTGAATTCGGTACACACGAGAAAGATACCGGTTCTGCTGATGTACAGATTGCGGTTTTGAGCCGCCGTATTAAACATTTGGAGGGTCATCTTAAGACCAATAAAAAGGATCGTCATTCCCGGCGGGGGCTTACCAACATGGTGAGTCGACGCAAGCGCCTGTTGCGCTATCTGCAAGGGAAGGATTCCGACCGGGTGGTCGAGCTGAAGAAACAGCTCGGCATTCGCTAATTCAGTTCCACTTTCCCGGGCTGCGGAGACGCGACTTTTGGGTCCGGATTCCTAATAAAATAATAATCGCGATGAAAATGTCGCTGTCAATTTGGGTGATTTCATCCAGTGCCTTCAAAGGGGGGTATTGAATGAAGTTTCTCGAGGAAGCAGCGGGAAAAACTAAGTACGAATAATGACTAAAGATCAAGTAATCGCCAAGGTTGGCGACAAGAAAATTACTATCGGTAGCGGTAATATTACCAAGCAGGCTGATGGTACTGTAACAGTGCAAATGGGCGAAACAATTGTGATGACCGCAGTTGTGGCCGCCACCAAGGGCCGTGAGGGGCAGGACTGGTTCCCATTACAGGTGGATTACCGGGAACGTGCCCACGCTGCGGGGCAAATCCCAGGGAATTATTTCCGTCGTGAAGGTCGTCCCAGTGATAAGGAAATCCTTACCTGCCGTCTCACAGACCGCCCAATAAGGCCGCTCTTCAAGAAGGGCTGGTTCAATGAATGTCAGGTGTATGGCCTATTGCTTAGTGCTGATGGCGAGAATGAGCCTGATGTAATGAGCATACTCGGCGCTTCTGCTGCACTAATGGTAAGTGATATTCCATGGGACGGGCCGCTGGGGGCAGTACGTGTAGGTCGATTGAACGGGCAATTTGTTGCCAATCCAACCCACGAGGAAATGGCTGAGAGTGATCTCGACCTCCTTTATGTTGGTAACGAAACCGATGTGGTGATGTATGAAGGTTCTGCAGACCAGATTAAGGAGGAAGACTTTATTGCTGCATTGAAGTTCGGGCAGGAATGTTGTCTGCCGCAGATTGAGGCTCAAAAAGAGCTTGTCGAAAAATGTGGCAAAGAAAAGCGTGACATTGAAGACCAGCTCTTTGTTGTAGACGACAAAGTCTTTGCAAAAGCTGAGGAGCTCGGCGGAGGAGATCGTATTGTGGAGGCGCTTCTTACCGTTGCCAAGTTGGAGCGGGAGCGAAAGGTTGGTGCCATTAAGGATGAAGTGGCAGGCAAGCTCCGCGAGGAATTTGGTGAGGAAGAGGTTACTGACGCGGTAGTGGAGCAGGCCTTTTATCACATTCAAAAGACGGCCCTCCGCGGTTTGATTCTCGAACAAGGCAAACGACTTGATGGTCGTGGTCTTGCCGATTTGCGTTCAATTGAGTGTAAAATAGGGGTCTTGCCGCGAACTCATGGATCGGCGCTCTTTACTCGAGGCGAGACTCAAGCGCTTGTGACCACCACCCTGGGCACCACTGACTCGGCTCAGCGCTTCGACAGCTACACCGGAGGAGAAGACAGTAAGCAGTACATGATGCACTACAACTTTCCGAATTATTCGGTGGGTGAAACGGGTCGCATCATGGGGCCGGGTCGACGTGAGGTAGGGCATGGCGCATTGACCGAGCGGTCCCTTCTGCCGATGTTGCCGATAAATGACGCAGAGGGGAATTATCCTTATGCGATCCGTCAGGTTTCTGAAATCCTGGAATCCAATGGCTCGAGTTCCATGGCTTCTGTTTGCGGCGGCAGTTTGGCGCTCATGAATGCTGGTGTTGAAATGAAGGGGACTTGCGCCGGTATCAGTATTGGCATCTGCACCGATCTCGATGATGACGGTAAAATCACCGCTCATCGTATCCTTACTGACATCATGGGCTGGGAAGATGCGTTCTGCGACATGGATTGTAAAATCGCAGGCTCCAAGGAAGGTATCACAGGATTCCAGCTGGACCTTAAACTCAAGGGACTTCCGATGAGTATCATGGAGGAAGCAATTGAGGCAGCGCGAAAGGCGCGTCATGATATTATTGATATCATGAATAAAACCATTAGTGAGCCTGGTGAAATGAGCAAATACGCCCCGCGTATTACCCAGTTAAAGGTCGATCCTGAAAAGATAGGGATGATTATTGGGCCTGGTGGGAAAAATATTAAAAGAATCGTCGAGGAGTCGGGTTGTGAAATCAATATCGAGGATGATGGCACCGTTAATGTTTATTCACTGAACCCAGAAGGCATGCAGGTCGCTGTAGAAGAGATTGAGGGAATGACCGCTGAGCCAGAGATAGGGCGTGTGTATGAAGGCACCGTGGTTTCTGTCAAGGACTTCGGCTGTTTTGTTGAGTTCCTGCCGGGCAAGGATGGCCTCTGTCATATTAGTGAGCTATCTGACAAGCGCGTGGATAAAACCGAGGACGTGGCAAGAGAAGGTGACAAGATGACTGTGAAACTTATCGGAGTGGATGAACGCGGGAAGGTGAAATTATCCCGTAAAGCTGCCATGATTGAAAGCGGAGAAATTGAAGCGCCTGTTGAAGGAGAAGAGCCGAGTGAGTCCAGGCCGGAACGCGAGGTAAGTGATGAAGAACCTGAGGTTGGTAAGCTCTATCAGGGTACCGTGGTGACTGTGAAGGAATATGGCGCCTTCGTTGAATTCCTCCCGGGACGCGATGGTCTTTGCCATGTGAGCGAACTGGCGACAGCCCGAGTCAAGAATGTCGAGGATATTGCCAAGGTTGGAGACAAGATTTGGGTGAAACTCCTTGAGATAGACGAACGCGGAAAGGTTCGCTTATCACGCAAGGCAGCGTTAGAAGAGCGTGAAGCGGCTGAAGCGGGAGAGTAATTTTTCTCGCGGCTTGCGTCAGGATCTTACATTGAGTTAAATAGTCTCGTGTTAAACCAGCACACACTGGCTGGCCAAGCCAGCTTTAGCGGCATTGGCCTGCACAGCGGCAATAAGGTGAAAATGACATTTTTCCCTGCGCCGCCAAATCACGGGATACGTTTCAGACGCGTTGATCTTGATGGGCAACCAGAGGTAGATGCATCAGTTGAGAATGTTTCAGAGACGAATCGATCTACCACGCTCTCCAAGGGGAGCGTTAAACTTCACACCGTTGAACATGTCCTGGCGGCTTTCTCAGGGTTTGGGGTTGACAATGCAGTTGTGGAACTAGATGCGAACGAGCCTCCCATTGCTGATGGGAGCTCGGATCAATTCTGTCAAATGATTGAGGAGGCAGGTGTCGTTGCCCAGGACGAACAGCGTGAGGCATATCTGCTTGAGGCACCCATTGAGCTGCAGAGTGGTGAAACGCATATGATGGCCTTTCCCCATGATCGTCTTAAGATTACCTGTACAAGTGCGGGCGAAAATGGCCGTTTCACTCAACTTTTCAGCATGGAGCTCAATCCGGACACATGGCGTAATGAAATCTCAAGGGCTCGTACATTTTGTTACTATGAAGAGATAGAGCACCTGTATAAAAATGGTATGATTAAAGGGGGGAGTTTGGAAAACGCCGTGGTTATTCGCGATGATGCAGTCCTTACCAATGAACCCCTTAGATATACCAACGAATTTGTCCGTCATAAGGTTCTCGATATAATAGGTGATCTCGCTTTGATGGGTAGGCCGATCGGTGCCCATATTGTTGCCGTTAGGCCAAGTCATGCGGCAAATTGCGAGATGGCTCGCAGGATTTTGTCGCAGAAGAGAAAGCCCAAGGAGGCTGCTGAGACTTTTGCGCCGCCTCCTGAAAAAGGACGTTCAGCCAAGGTGGCGGTGGAGGAAAAGGCTCGCGAATCGATTGTTCAGGATGGTGCAATTTTGGATGTAAACCAGATTATGAAAGTGTTGCCGCACCGGTTTCCTTTCCTGATGGTGGATCGGGTTACCTTGATTGAAGGCAGTCATATCGTTGCTCAAAAGAATATCAGTATTAATGAGCCATACTTCGAGGGTCATTTCCCTAATCACCCAATCATGCCAGGAGTGCTTCAATTGGAGGCAATTGCGCAGGTTGCAGGCATCTTAATGCTCAAAAAAGCTGAGAACATAGGAAAGCTTGCTTATTTTATGGCTGCAGAAAACGTAAAATGGCGCAAGCCGGTGCTTCCTGGCGATGTGCTCACCATTGATGTGGAGCTGACCAAGTCCCGGGGTAAAATCGGGAAGGCAATTGGTAAATGTCTTGTGGATGGTGAAGAGGTCAGTGAGGCATTAGTGACATTCATGCTGGTTGACGCCCAAGACTGATGAGTGAGATACATTCTACTGCGGTTATTGAAGAGGGCGCACAGATCGGCAAGGGATGCAGAATTGGTCCCTATTGTGTTATTGGTCCTGATGTGACACTGGGGTCTGACTGTAAACTGCACTCTCATATTGTGATCGATGGTCGCACTGAAATTGGAGAGAGTAATGAGTTTTATCCTTTCTGTTCCATCGGTCTCAAAACTCAGGACTTGAAATGGGATGGAGGAGTTTCAGGAACACAAATCGGCTCCAACAATACGTTCAGAGAATATGTTACCATTCATAGTGCGACAGGTGATGGGGATGGCACGATTATCGGCTCACACAATAATTTATTGGCCTATACGCACGTGGCCCATGATTGTCAGTTGGGTGACCACATTATTATGTCCAATGTAGGCACTTTGGCCGGGCACGTGATAGTGGAAGACCGGGCGATTATTGGTGGCTTGGCAGCTGTGCATCAATTTTGCCGCATTGGAACGATGTCGATTATTGGTGGCTGCAGCAAGGTGGTGCAGGATATTCCCCCCTACATGATGGCTGATGGTAATCCTGCTGTAACTCGTGCTTTGAATAAGGAGGGGCTTAAGCGCAATAAGGTGCAAGAGGAAACGCAGAGCGCATTGAAGCAGGCCCACAGGATCTTATTTAGGGAAAACCTCACGATGGCCAATGCCGTGGAAAAGGCGAAGTCTGAGATTCCAGCCTGTCCACAATTGGATCATCTATTGGACTTTATTCAGTCAAGCGGGCGAGGAATCGCTAAGTAAGGCATGCGTTTCAGGAATCTGAATTCCCTCATGATTTCGCGTTTTCATTCATCATCAGTTCGGCAATATCACGTACTTCCACAGTTTCATCTTTCGCGGCGATGCCATCAGACATCATCGTTAAACAAAATGGGCATGAGACAGCGACGGTTTTGGCTCCAGTATCGAGAGCTTCAGTGATGCGACCCGAGCCAATGCGTTCAGCGGCAGGATCATCAAACCACATGCGCCCACCGCCCGCACCGCAACAGGCGGTTTGGCAACTGTTGCGAGGCATTTCCTTTAAGGGCTCAAGAAGCAGTGCGCGCGGGGCATCAGTAATGCCGTTGACGCGGGCAAGGTAGCAGGGGTCGTGGTAGGTCACCGTCTTGTCTGTGAT
>CAZAIZ010000111.1:0-5818 GCA_964485275.1 uncultured Pedosphaera sp. | reverse complement strand
GCTGGTCGGCGGGCGGCCAAGTGCCGCCAGCATCAAGTGCTGCAGCCTTGCCCACTAGATATGCACTAATCAATCCTCCAAAAAACATGATCTCGCATATCACAAACAAGAGCATGCCAAGAATGGCGTTTGGGATGATTGGTCGCTCCCCTGTTGAACTCGGGCTTGGCTGGATGAAGCTGGCAATAGAGTCACTCACGGCGACTAACAACAAGACGGTTTATTTGCTTAGCGATTGCACATAGGCCGACAGGGCCTTTCGTTCCTCAAGTGTGGTGGGGAGAGGTGCCATTCCTGGAATTGCTCCCTTTACCACCTTGGCGTTGGGCTTCTCCACCGATTCCATGAAGTAAGCTTCATCCATCTTGACCTTGACTACTGGGCCAGTCGGGCCACCTTCATGAACTTCGCGTTCCTTGCCCCAGAAATCACCAATGAACTTTGTGGCCTTGAGCGCCAAGCCGGCGGGCGCAGGCACGGCGGGATCGGTCTGGTGGCAGGTGTAACAAATCTTGGACTGGAAAAGGGCCTTGCCTTGAGCAACCAGCTTTGGGTCGGGTTTGTCTATGGCAGGCTCGGTTGAGTTGGAGTCCGGTGCTGTCTTGGGTTCGGTGTCCACGGGTTCGGTTTCCTTGGGTTCCTTCTTTTTTACCACGTAGGTTGCTGTCGCAGCTGAATCTGCAACCCAGTTAATGCCACTCTTATTTAGAACATCGGGTGCCACTCCCGCAAAAAATACCAAGAGCAGGATCAGGCAGGTAAGAAAGAGATACCAAATGACGCGCTTTTCAATATTTAGGTGCATGAACTCGGAAACAACCATGAGCGCCTTAACAACAGCGATGCCAAAAGCCGTCAATAGTACGATGCTTTTTTGTTCAGGAAACAACTCCGGGCCGAGATAGCTGATTACGAAAAGAAGAAGAAGCCATTTATAAATCTTCCAGTAGTCTGGATGAGAATGTTCGTGGTCTTCGCTCATCTTATTTGTCCAAATAAAATTGGGTTACTTTGCAATGTAAAACAGGGGGAATAGAAAAATCCATACAACATCAACAAAGTGCCAGTAAATCCCTGCGTATTCGACCCTTTGCAGGTTTTCGCCCTTCTTGACTCCTCGGGATACAATATAAATTGCTGCTGCTCCCCCGATAACATGCAACGCATGCAGTCCGGTAGCCGTGAAATAAAAAGCCCAGAAAACGGGGTAGGTTCCAATTACATGGCCCGTTTCAGGGTGCGCAAAATTTACCATCAGTTCGTGTATTTCCGTGCCGTATTCGTAAGTTTTTACCAGCAGAAAAACGCCTGCACACGCGATGGTCAGGTACATGTCTCGCACGGCTTTATCAAGTTCCCCCTCATTAACGTGCTTGTGTGCCCTGACGATCCAATAGCTCGAGGTTAGCAGGACAAATGTATTCAATGCTCCTGCATTCACGATGGTAAAGGCAGCTTCATCTCCCCATTCGGGATTACCCAAACGGTGGATCAGGTAACACATGATGAGGCCGCCAAAAATCACGACCTCAGAGGCAACAACCCACCACATCCCCAACCGCCCGGTGGGAATACCGGTGGCGCTTCTCGCGGTTGCATCTGGTGGTACAAAAGCCATATTAAAAATTATTGGTTCTCTGGGTTACTTTTTGTTCCCACTAAGTTTCGCTGATTCTGGCGGTTCGTTCTGCGGCCAATAATCCTTCTTACGGCCTTTTACGCTGTATTCATACGGACCTCGATGAACCTCAGGGTAGCCATCCAAAAAGTTGCCGTGTGGGGGAACATTGGGAACCAGCCATTCCAAGGTGTTGGCACGCCACGGATTTTTGTCGGCTTTCTCACCCCAGAGCAGGCTCTTGATGACGTTCCACACAAATACTGCCTGGAAAGCGATCATTACAAGGAGACAGTAGGTTACAATTACCCTGGTTTCCTGATAAGGGACCAATTCTGGGAATTGTGTGAAATCAGCAATCCTTCTGTGCTGCCCGGCCATGCCCAACACAAAGAGCAAAAGGAAGGTGACGGTGAAGGGGATGATGGTGCCCCAGAAATGTATCTTGCCGAGCTTCTCGCACAACATTTTGCCCGTGGCTTTCGGGAACCAGTAGGTGAATCCTGCATAAACCGCCAGAACGGCAATGGGAACAAAAACAAAATGGAAGTGTGCGACTACAAAATAGGTGTCATGGAAATAGATATCTGTCCCGGTACAGCCGAGATAAATACCAGTGCAACCACCGAGCAAGAACTCCGCGATAAAGGCCAGAGCCCAAAGCATGGGCGTCTTGAAGTCAATGGATCCTCCGTAGAGCGTTGCAATATAGACAAACACCATTTCGGTAATGGGGATTGAAATTAGCAAGGTCGTAACCGTGAAGATATTAGCCATTCTGGGGTCAATGCCTGCAACAAACTGGTGGTGGGCCCAAACAACAAAGCTTAGGATACCCGTAGCGAAGGCCGTGTAGAGTACAATCTTATAGGCGAATAGCTTCTTGCGGGCAAAGGCGGGGATGATTTCAGCGCAAACTCCCATGGCGGGCAAAAGCACCACATAAACTTCAGGGTGGCCGAAAAACCAGAAGAGATGTTGCCATAGAAGCGGATCCCCCCCACCTGCAACATTATAGTACGCGGTTAATCCAAATTGGTCTAACACCAGCATGGCGGCTCCTGCAATCAGGGGGCCCACAGAGATCATGAACAAGATGCTGGCAATCACAATAAACCAGACCACAATCGGGATGTCGTACATTTTCATGCCCTTGGCCCGGGCATTCATGGTTGTGGTCACAAAGTTGATGCCGCCCATCAAGAATGCAACAAATTCTAGTGCCACAGCTATCACCCACAAGGTCTGCCCCCATTTTGTCAGGCTGTAGGTTTCATCAGCGGAGTGGGGTGGGTAAGCAGTCCAGCCTCCGCCAAACCCTCCGCCGGGAACAAATAGAGAAGCTAATAGTATAATTGCACTGAGGAGAAAGACCCAATACGACATACAATTGAGCCGAGGGAAAACCATGTCGTCTGCGCCCAGCATCAACGGGATTAAAAAATTCCCGAAAGCGGCGATTAGAACCGGCATGGCCACCCAGAAAATCATAATAGTGCCGTGTATGGTGACCATGGTGTTGTAGTCACCGGGGCCAACAATGCCAAATAGTGGCACCTCGGTGCCCGGCCAGGCCAACTGCATCCTGAAGACATAGGCCATGAAGACACCTATGATTGCCATGAAGATGCCGGTGAACAGATACTGTAACCCGATAATAAAGTGGTTGGTCGACGGCCAGAAGAGGGCTTTCCACTCGAAACCATGATGACCATGTTCCGAGTGCCCGTGATCTGTTGTCTGCGTCGATTTACTCATTGTTTATTGGTTTTTATTCAGGGCGTGCGCTGCTTAAGGCAACACTGGGGGATTCCTCCAGTCTTTTTGTCTCGGACACCTGGGTTCCTCCTTGTCCGGTTATGGTGGTCAGCCATTTGTCGTATTCCTTCTCCGAATGGACATACAGTCTTCCCTTCATCAGGCCGTGCCCGACTCCACACATCTCGGCACATTGGATATCATATCCACCCATCTCGAGGAGCTCCTCAGCGTCCAAGATGTCATCCTCATTGGCGTCATACACTCCAAAGCTCTTCAAGACAAAACCTGTAGCCACCGTTTTTGGGATTTCTCCAGAATTGATGAGCTTCAATGCATTTTTTGAATCTGATATCAGCTTGGTGTCTCCAGATTTCTCGGCAGCCTTTAACTTTTTGCTGGCAAGGGTGCCGGCAGTGGTCAGCCAGCCTTCGACCTGTTGTTCGCCTGAGATCGTGGGTTCAAACCATCCGGTAATGGTTCTGCCGGGAACAGAATCCTGCTTGATACGGAATGCGGGGATGGAAAAGCTGTGCAGGACATCGGTTGAGCTCAGTTTGAAGTGATACACCGTGTCCACCTTTAGGTGAAGTTCGTCGACACAATAGATATCATCATCTGTATCAAGCACCTTGTCGGGACCGGGATACTGGAAAGTCCAGGCCCACTGCTGACCAATTACCTTGATCACATTTTCCGGCTTGGTGGGCGGTAGTGTTTGCTTGACCTTGTACCAGACAAAAATTGTGGCCACCACAAGCACCACGTCGCAGATGATCACGAGAATGTGGGGAACGCTAATCCACTGTTTCTGGTGCGGCTCTTCCCCCGAGACATATTCGGCCTTTTGTTCGGGGGTCTTTCGGCGATACTTGAAGATAAAATAGAATAGGACGATCTCCGAAAGAACAAACCAGAATCCCACAAGGTAGGTAATCAGGCCAAAAAGACCGTCTATGTGGTAAGCATAACTGGAGGCCTGGGGCCTATCCATCATCCAGGTGATCCTGTTGGGCATCACCACCGAAAAAATTGTCAGGGCAAAAAGTATGCAGGTGATCGCAGTCGCAGCAAAAACAATATAAGAGGCGGTACTGGAACGTTCCTTGCTCACGGCTACTTCTTATCTTTCTGAAGCTTTTTGGCTGCTTCTTTTTCCGCTCGGATTCGCTCTTCCTCGGCAGTTTTATAAATGTAGGCTACCACATCTTTCATGGCCTGCTCCTTGTCTTGTTGGGCAGCAAAGGCCGTCAGCGTCATAGTCTGCATTTGGATAGGACCATAAGAAGGGCTTCTGAAGTCTGCTTGACCCTTCTTTAGTCGTCGGCCAGCTACAGTTGCGGCAGGTTCACCCCGATGTTTTGCCATAAACTTTTTTAACTGTGAGAGCATGTACCAGTCTTCCAAGCTTGTCAGAGGTGGCGCCTTAAAGGAGCCTAAGATTTTCCCTCCTTCTCCGGGCACGTCTATATCCTTTCCTTCAAAATTCTCTCCATGACACCGGATGCAGTTTAGAAAGCTCTCAGCGTTCGTATAAATCTTACGGCCATTTTCAATGTCGAGGCTCACATTGTGTTTCGGATCAAGTTCCGGATCGGGCTTATAAGGCTTCTTTTTCGTCAGTGTGTTACCGATATAGGCCGCCATTTCCTCAACTTCCTTGTCGGTCTTAAGTGCACGAATCATGGCATGCATCATCAGCCCCTCTTTATCCAGATGATGGGCGCCACGACCATCGTATTTGTACAGGATTAACTGGTTTTTAACGTACCATGTTGGGAGGCCAGCGATTGACGGAAAACGGTTGTCGCCGACGGTCTTGCCCAAGCCATCTGTACCATGGCAGGTCGCGCAGACTGCATTGTACACGGCCCTCGTATGTGAGGAAAAACTGCTGCTTTCCTGCGCCCGGGCAGCGTCAGTTGACATCAATATCAGCACAATCCCAAGTGCCCACTTTACTCCCTGGGAGAATTTTGTGATTCCCTGAATTCCTAATGTCATTGGCTATAAAGGGTCGGATATCAGGGTGACCCTTGGCTGCTATACAAAAAAGAGTAGTTCGGGCCACCCCGCCCGCATCGTACTATGCCTCGATCCAAGTGCAAGAGATTTTGTGATTTTTTTCACAAGCAGGGTCTTTGCTGCTCCTGTTTGAAGAGAAAATCTTGAGTAGTCTTCTGGTCGGACCCCAGCGGGATACCATTCTCTTTTCCGAAACTTCATTTGAACTGTATCCAAAAGTAACCGGTGCTGATACCTGAAATTTTGAGATGACTCTTAGAGTGACGCGTTCAGCTCTATTATGGTTAAGACGCTCTAATCCTAGGCAGGTATCGATTTACTCTTTGCCGGGAGTTGCGGATGCCACCGGGAAGCTAGAGAAGGGTGCGCCTTTCTTGATCCAGTTGATCAGTTTCCACGTCTCCTCCTCTGTTACCT
>CAZAIZ010000110.1:0-5833 GCA_964485275.1 uncultured Pedosphaera sp. | reverse complement strand
TGGTGACCACCTTGTCCGAATTCGGTCGCACCCCAAAAATGAACCCGGCCGGCGGGCGCGATCACTGGCCCCAGTGTTTCACCGTTTCCTTTTCCGGCGGTGGCGTAAAGGGCGGCCGGGTGGTGGGCAAGAGCGATCCGGTCGGTGGATTCCCAGCTGAAAGACCTGTGGACCCGAGTGATGTGGTTGCCACAATTTTCCACAGCCTCGGCCTCGACCACAAAGCCACCCTTCCCGGCCCAGCAGGTCGCCCTTTCCCGCTAGTGGATTTCGGCGCGGACCCGATCAAGGAGTTGTTCTAACAATGAGAAACCTCATTTTGTTATACACTCTGGGGTTTGCCTTAATCGTCAGTGGTGCTGAGCGACCTGTTAGTTTCCGGCATGATGTCCTGCCGGTCCTGTCTAAAGCCGGTTGTAACAGCGGTAGTTGCCACGGTGCCTTAGCCGGAAAAAATGGATTTCGTTTAAGCCTCAATGCCTACGATCCGAAGACCGATCACTACAACATCACTCGGGAAATGCGTGGTCGCCGTGTGGAATTCAATGACCCCGCCCGCAGTCTCTTTCTCATCAAGCCCACCGCCGCCCTACGCCACAAGGGAGGCAAAGTCCTGCATGAAGATTCCAAAGACTACCAACTACTCTTGAAATGGATTCAACAAGGAGCCCCACCCCCAACCGACCAGGACGCCAAGCTAACCCGTTTGGAACTCACTCCCACCAATACCCAAGTTAAAAAGGGAGACAAACGGCAACTCAAGGTCACCGCGCATTTTAGTGACGGGACTAAACGGGATGTCACCCCGTGGGCTAAGTTTGATTCCACAGATGCTTCGGTCGCCATAGTCGATGAAAAAACTGGCATGACCGATGTCATTGGTTTCGGACAGGGTGCAATTACTGCCTGGTATTCAGGACGAATTGCCATGGCACGGCTCACCTCGCCGTGGCCCAATAAAATCCCGACTGAAGTCTACACCAGATCAGACAAAACCAATATGATCGACCGACATGTGATTGCCCAGCTTCACCAACTAAACCTCAAACCATCCCCTCCGTGCACCGATAGCGAATTTATCCGGCGCATCTATCTTGATGTGATTGGTGTTTTACCCACTCCCAAGGAGACCCGTATTTTTCTGGCGAACAAATCTAAAGACAAACGCACCAAGCTCGTAGACCAGTTACTCGCTAAGCCGGAGTTTGTGGATTATTGGACTTACCGCTGGGCTGACATGTTCCTCATCAGTGGAAAAAAGCTCCGGCCCAATGCCCTAAAAGCCTATTATCAATGGTTGCGTGGTGAGATAGCCAAGAATACGCCCTGGGATCAGTTAGTTCGTCAGGTCGTCACTGCACGCGGTGACAGTATAGAGAATGGAGCCACCAATTTCTATGCCGTTCATCAGGAACCCGAAACCATGGCTGAAAATGTCAGCCAAGCCTTCATGAGTCTCTCGATTAACTGCGCCAAGTGCCATAATCATCCCCTGGAGAAATGGACTAACGACCAATACTACGCCTTTGCCAATCTCTTTGCGCGAGTCCGGGTAAAAGGCTGGGGAGGTGACGCTCGCAATGGAGACGGCAAACGCACCCTCTTTGTTGCTTCACGAGGAGACCTTCGGCAGCCCCGCACCGGCAAACCTCAAACTCCCGCACCATTGGATGGAAAAGCCATCAAAGATCCTCAAATCGATCGGCGTCAAGTACTGGCAGACTGGCTTACCTCTCCTGACAACCCTTATTTCACCCGATCCATCGCCAATCGGGTTTGGGCCAATTTTTTCGGACAAGGGATAGTAGATCCGGTTGACGATCTCCGAGTATCCAACCCCGCGACTAACGAACCCCTCCTTCAAGACCTTGCTGATCATCTGACCAAAAACAAATATGATCTCAAATCACTGATGCGACTGATTCTAACCAGCCAAACCTACGGTCGCAGCAGTACTCCTTTACCCAAAAATATAGGCGATACGCGATATTATGCCCGTTACTACCCACGTCGATTGATGGCTGAAGTATTGCAGGACGCCATCACTTCAGTCACTCAGGTGAACCCAAAGTTTGCCAATATCACCCTCTTCGATGGCAGTACGGCCAAGACTGATTTTTACAAGGACGGCACCAGGGCACTTCAGCTCTTTGACTCTGCAGTAACCTCGTACTTTCTCAAAACCTTTGGCCGCAATGAACGCGAAATTACCTGCGAATGTGAACGTTCCAATAAACCCAGCATGGTACAGGTGCTCCATCTCTCAAACGGTAAAACCCTGAATGAAAATCTGCGCAGTGACAAAAGCTGTGTGAAACCTTTGGTCGAAAAGGAAGATGCGGACCTTATTGAGGCAGCTTACCTGAAGTGTCTTTCCCGCTTACCAACCGCCGAGGAGACCAAGAGACTCAAAGCGGTTTTTAGCCAAACCCCTGCAACCGAACGGCGGGCGGTTATTGAAGATCTTTTCTGGGCTCTCATGACCAGTCGAGAATTCCTTTTTCAGCACTAACGATGAAACTCCTTTTTGCCATAGTTTTTTTGATCACGGTTTCAGCTGTTGCCAGCGCGGATTTCCACAAAGATGTCGCCCCCATTCTGCGTGAATACTGTGCAGGCTGTCATAACAACGACGATCTTGAAGGCGAGTTGTCTGTAGAAACCTATCAGTCTCTAATGAAGGGCGGTGAAAACGGTAAACCCATCCAAGCAGCTGACGCCAAGAATTCTCTGCTGATCCAGCAGCTCAGCAGATTGAAGAAACCATTCATGCCACCGCGTAAGAAACCTCAGCCTTCGTTGGCACAAATTGAAATATTAAAAACATGGATCTCTGAAGGAGCAAAAGGTCCAACAGAGGACCGATCAATCCTTGCTCATTTAATTACACCTAAAGCGGCTTCCGCGAAGCTGGAAAAACAACCCATTACTGCCATGACCATCGCCCGTGGCGGTGAGCAGGCATTTGGATATTACGGCAAAGTCAAGATGGGTAAATGGACCTTTTCCGGTCACGCCGGGAAAGTGAATGCCCTCTCCTTTTCACCCGATGGAAATTATCTTTTGGCAGCCACCGGAATCACCGGCTTGCGTGGTGAGGCCACGTTGTGGGATCTCAAAACCGGCAAACTGGAAAGAACATTTACCGAAGGCCACCGCGATATTCTTTATGGAGCAATCTTTTCTCCTAATGGAAAGATCATCGCCACAGCTGGCTATGACCGGTTAATCCAGTTGTGGGACGTGACTTCCGGGAATCGCATTCGCACCCTTAAGGGCCACAACGGTCCTGTGCATGACATTGCCTTCAGTCCAGACGGCACCGTGCTTGCCAGTGCTGGCGGTGATTCGGCGGTTAAATTATGGCTCACAAAAACAGGCCAACGTCTCGATACATTCGGCCAACTCACCGGTGAACAGTTCGTTACCGCCTTCACTCCTGATAGCCAATACGTGATGGCTGCGGGAGCTGATAAACAAATCCGGTTGTGGCAGTGGATCAGTAAAACCAAACCGCAAATCAATCCATTGACTCTGGTACGTTTTGCCCATGAGGATGAAATTACGGCTCTTGCCATCAGTGCGGATGGTAAACGTGTCGCCTCAACTTCAGCCGACCGTACCGTGAAAGTATGGTCGATGCCCAAACTGAAGCTCTTGCAGCAGTTTGATAACCAACCGGATGTCGTTTCCGCACTAAGCTTTGATCGCTCTGGTAAAACTCTCCATATCGCCCGCCTCGATGGTTCAACGACACGGATTCGACTCAATAATACGGTGGCAGAGAACGCTTCCGAACAAAAAAGAATCCTGCGACCCATTGCCGAATCAAAACAGACCGAGACAACTGAGAAGGAACCTAACAACGTTCCGGTAAAAGCCACACCGGTTACCCTTCCTGCAAAAATCACCGGCACCATCTATGGCGACGCCCAAGGATCCGATCAAGATCTCTTCAGTTTTCAAGCCAACGCGGGTGAACAGTGGATTTTGGAAATCAATGCCGCCCGCAGTAAATCGCCGCTGGATTCCAAAGTGGAGGTGCTCACTGATACTGGTGAATCCATTGAACGAGTCCGTTTGCAATCCGTGCGTGAATCGTGGCTGACTTTCCGTGGAAAAAATTCAGATACTTCCGGTGACTTTCGTGTCTTCAAGTGGGATGAAATGAATCTGAACCAGTATCTTTATATAAATGGTGAGGTGGTGAAACTATGGCATTACCCGCGCGGCCCCGATAGTGGCTACATTGTTTATCCTGGAACTGGCAATCGGCATGGATTCTTTGATACCACGCCTTTGGCTCATCCACTCGGCCAGTTTGCGTACATTGTGGAACCCTTGCCTGCGGGTATCACGCCGCCAGCCAATGGGCTGCCGACCTTTCCCATATATTTTGAAAACGACGACGATAGCCAACGCCGCTTGGGCAAGGACTCGAAGCTCACCTTCACCGCGGCGCGCGATGGCGAATTTCTCGCGCGCGTTTCCGATGTTCGCGGCGCGCAAGGCAAGGATCACAAATATACGCTCACCATCCGCCCGCGGCGACCAAACTTTTCCGTGAGCCTCAGCGGCATCACCGACGTACCCAAAGGCAGCGGCCGAGAATTCAGCGTGCGCGCGGTGCGGATGGATGACTTCGCCGGCCCCATTCGCGTAGACATCAGCGAGGTGCCCGCCGGCTTCCATGTCACCACGCCCCTCATCATTGAGGCCGACCAAACACTAGCCTTCGGTGCGGTGTATCACGCACCCGGAAAGCCCGAACCGATTGCCCACAATCCCTCCATCAGCAAACTCTCGTGGAAACTGTTTCACGGCTCTTGGCCCAACGTGCCGGATTGGAACACACTCAAGCCCGTCAAGACCGGCGAATTAAAACACGGTTTTTTTGACATTAGCTTAGCCAACCGCGAGGATAATTTTGGTATTCAATTCGAAGGCAAAATAAATATCCCGAAAGACGGAAGCTACGAATTTATTTTGGCATCTGATGACGGGTCGCTTCTATATATTGATGACAAAAAAATTGTGGATAACGACGGCCTGCACGGCAAGGTGCGTAAAACAGGCAAAGTGGAATTGAAGGCAGGAAAGCACACCATTCGCGTGGACTATTTCGAGGGGGCCGTTATTGAGGAATTATACGTCGGATGGAAAGGTCCGGGCTTCACGGAGACTTCCTTATCCTTCGGGGCCAGCCCTACCAGCTTTGCTAAAGTGACTGCCACTGCCCGCATCAATGGCAAAAACATTTCCCATGCCGTCAGTAATCTGAACGGATTGAAACTCATCGCCGAACCCAAGCTCCAAGTGAAAGTTGTCCCCGCTAGCGGGAACATTATACTAGGCAAACCTCTCGAGCTCACCATTGCGCCAGGTGAAACTATCTCCGCCCGCGTGCATATCGAACGTAACGGATTCAAAGGCCGCGTCAGTTTCGGTGGCCACGATTCCGGCCGCAACCTCCCTCACGGCGTGTATGTAGACAACATTGGCCTCAGCGGATTACTCATCGTTGAAGGTCAATCCGAACGCGAATTTTTCATAACCGCCGACAAATGGGTGCCGGAAATGACTCGTCGCTTCCACCTCCGCACCACTCTAGAAAAAGGGATCGTGTCGCAACCAGTGCTGCTGCACGTGCGAAAGAAATAAGCTTACTAAATAATTTACCTAAAGCTGTTTAGTCTTCTAATTCCACAACCCAAATATTGCGAAAACGCATTGGGTTTCCGTGATCCTGCAAGCCAAGAGGCCCTGCGCCATGCTTTTTGTATTTCTTTACGTTGCGATGACCACTGGGGCCAATCATTTCGCGCTTGTCATG
>CAZAIZ010000109.1:0-5858 GCA_964485275.1 uncultured Pedosphaera sp. | reverse complement strand
GGTCTCCAGATGGAAAACAAATGGTCTATACTCGGTATGGAATGCCATGGTACCGGCCACGATATCGTGGGTCGGCTGCTGCTCAGGTCTGGATTTATGACGAACAAACGAATTCACGCAGAAAACTCCTAGGCGATGAACGGCAGTATCTGTTTAGTCAATTTATGCCGAACGGAAAACAAATCCTGCTGGTTACCACAGCCAAGCCAACCCCAACCCTATCTAACATTGATCAAAAAATAGGGAAATTCTCCGACAATTCCGAGCTGGCACCAAACCTTTGGCTTAGCGATCTTAAAGGCAATCTTAAACAGATAACACATTTCAAAACAGACTCCATTCGCTATCCCAGTATTGCTGCAAAGAGCGGAGATATAGCCTTTGAACATGATGATAGCATATGGCTCTTATCAAAAAATACAAAACTACCAAAAAAGATTCAATTTCATTGCAATTCCGATACCAAGCGCAACCCCAAAGAGTTTGTGAAAGCTACAAGTGGTGTCACTGAGGCTGAGCCTTCACCAGACGGGAAAACCATCTTGTTCGGGCTTCAAGGAGACATATGGACAGTTAAGGCAATCAAATCCAAAGGCATCAACAAGGAAATAGACGAGGTTGCCACACAACACACTAAATGGGCCGGTGATGACTCCGACTTTTCCTGGTCTAAAGACGGAAAGAAATTTTATTTCACATCTGACCGGGAAGGTAATACTCGAATCTATGAATATGATTTGGATAAACAAAGACAGAAAGCACTATGGAATAGAGATGAAAATATTGTAAGACTTCGCGTTTCCCCTGACGGGAAGAATCTTTTTTTCTGGGCAGCAGGTCCTGAAGGGGGGCTTCACAGGCTAACATTGGCTGACCTTAAAACTAAACGCATATTCAAGCTACCTGGCATACATATGCGCGGCAGAGGAGGAATAGACTACGAATGGTCCCCCGATGGTAAATGGATTGCCTACACAACCCGCACCGGAAGCAGCTCATACAACATATGGGTAATTCCCGCTGAAGGTGGAAAAGCCAAAAACATCACCCAGTTAAGCGCCTTTCACAGTCAGCCAATCTGGTCAGTTGATGGGAAATATATATATTTCCAAAGCAACCGTTCCGGAGAGGGCCTTTATCGGGTTGCCCTGCAGCCGGATAAATTCCGCAACACTGATGTAGATCAACATTTTGTTAAGCCCAGCAAAAAACCAGAAGTTAAAATTGATTTTGAAGGCGTCAGCGAACGCATCCAGAAAATATCATCAACCAACCCTGAGTCAGACCTGACGATGACTTCAGATGGAAGGCTGTACTTTCTTTCCGGAGGAAATGTGTACCGATCTGCATATGACGGAAAGGAAGTCAAAAAATTAAACGATGGTGGGGGACGGGTAGCCTTTCGTGTTCTCCCAAGCAGCCGGGGAGCAACATTCATGAAGTCCGGAAAAATTTACCTGATGAAGCTTGAGAACGGAAGTAGCACCCCCGTCACTTTCGCAGCCAACGTCATCAAGGATATCACCGCGAAACGAACAGCCGCATTTTACCAGTTCTGGAAAACTTATGACCATAGATTTTATGACAGCAACTTCCATGGTCGTGACTGGACTGCCTTAAGAGAAAAATATATACGACGACTCTCCTCTGTTGATACCAACGATGAATTCGCAATTCTACTACAAATGATGGTAGGCGAATTGGATTCGTCACATTCTGAATTATCCCCTGCTTCCTCAGGGAGTTCGCATCGAAGCACCCCGCATCTGGGATTCACAATAGATTATTCACACAAAGGTATAGGGCTAAAAATTAAACACGTCCCCGACAAGGCCCCGGGCTCTTTTGAAAAGACCCTGCTCAAAGCTGGAGAATACGTCATAGCTATTGACGGGAAAAAAATATCGGGCGATGAAGTTCTCTACCATTTCCTGACCCAGAAAACAACCCGCCTAACCACTTTCACCGTTAACTCCAAGCCCGCAGATTCTGGCTCTAGGAAGGTCACCTACAAGCTCCTTTCGAACACAGAATGGACCAGATTGCGATACAATGAAAACGTCCAGGATCTTCGGAACCGGGTTGAACAAAGTAGTGACGGGAAAATCGGATATCTGCATATATCAGCAATGGGCAGTAAAGATCAGAAAAGATTTGAACACGAAGCCTACGAATACATTCAAGGTAAGGACGCCATGATATTTGACGTGCGCTTTAATAATGGTGGAAATATATCCGACACCTTAATCGACTGGCTGGAACGCAAGCCGCACGGTATATACAAATCGCGCGATCGAGGGCCGGAAATGGCTCCAAGCAAATCCTGGAACAAGCCCGTCGTCGTTCTAATGAACGAACACAGTTATTCCAACGGTGAGATGTTTCCCTATGCAATGCGAGAACGTGGGTTGGCGAAACTTGTGGGAATGCCTACTCCCGGATATGTGATATGGACGTCGAGCTTCACCTTAACCGATGGCACTAAGGCACGAATTCCAGGCCGTGGAGTATTCAGAATGAATGGCAGCAATATGGAAAATATAGGGGAAAAGCCTGATTTCCAACTATGGATTACCCCAGACCAATGGCTAAAGAACGAGGATCCACAACTAGCGAAGGCAATTGATCTGTTACGCGAGAAGCCAGTCAATAAACCAAATGAATGAAGCGCTCAGTACAGATTCGGAAGATAATAAAGAATCATATATCTGA
This sequence comes from uncultured Pedosphaera sp., assembly GCA_964485275.1. GTDB lineage: Bacteria > Verrucomicrobiota > Verrucomicrobiia > Limisphaerales > UBA1100 > UBA1100. The sequence goes on along the minus strand of CAZAIZ010000109.1, from coordinate 3,146 downwards.
AGTTGAACTAGATTTTGTAGCGACTGAAGAACCTCTGGAAATACGCATCCGAGGGACCGCCATAGCCACGGTCATGCGTACCCCTGGCGATGATATATACCTTTCAGCCGGCTTTCTACACACAGAGGCCATTATCGGAAAAAATAATGAAATTCTTGAGATAGCTCACTGTGATGAAGATCAATCGGGAAGTGGAGAAAATATTATCAATGTATTTTTACGACCCGGTGTTGAGGTTGATCCAGATAGGTTTACTCGACACATATCAGCTAAATCGAGTTGTGGAATATGCGGCAAAAAGACCATCGAATCTATTCAATTCATATTCCCGCCTGTCACTTGCAGCCTAAAAATCAAAGCAGAAGTCATAAACTCATTACCAGAAAAGCTTCGAGCTGCTCAATCTGCATTTCAACAAACCGGCGGCTTGCACGCAGCGGCTCTATATTCAAATAATGGGACAATGATGGGAATCTATGAAGACGTGGGCAGGCATAATGCCGTAGATAAAATTGCCGGACACTTTCTTATGGCTCAAACAGATTTATCCCAATCAATATTAATGGTGAGCGGCAGGGTTTCTTATGAAATTGTACAAAAAACCCTTGCACTACGGATTCCTGTAATCTGCGCTATATCTGCCCCTACATCATTGGCTGTGGAGTTTGCAGCTGACAACAACCAGACCCTGATTGGCTTTATGCGCAATGACAGGATGAATGTGTATGCCGGTGCTGAGCGCGTAACCTAACTACCTTCTCGAGCATCCAAGAAACCCCTCAATGCCTGAGCCGTTTTTGGCCCGAATCCGGGGACCTCGGCAATATCCAATAAAGAGGCTCCCTTTAATTTTTTTAGACTTCCAAAATGTTTCAGTAATGCTGTTTTTCGCTTATCCCCAATTCCTGTAAATTCATCAAGTAAGCTTTCAGAGATTTTTTTTATCCTCAACTCAGTATTGTAGCTGTTGGCAAGACGGTGAGACTCGTCACGAATCCTCTGAAGTAACCTTAATGCATTATTATCAAGCTCCAGACGGACGGGGACTCTAAGCCCTGGCATATATATATCCTCAAACTCCTTTGCCAGCCCAATAATATTCAAATCGGACAATCCAAGATCGGATAAAGATTTCACCGCACTGTTGAGCTGACCCTTGCCTCCATCAACCAGAATTAAATCCGGCATCTCTCGCCCTTCCTTTATTAGTCGAGAATATCTGCGCCTAACAACTTCAGCCATGCAGGCAAAATCATCCTGCGCCGCAACTCCCTTTATCTTAAATTTACGGTAATCAGAGTTTGCCGGACGGCCATTGCGAAACACCACCATAGAAGCCACCATAAAAGTCCCGCTAATATTCGATATATCGAAACCCTCTATACGGGCCGGAGGGCCTGGTAATTGGAGAATATCCGCCAATTCCATGAGGTCATTCTGAGGGTTTAAAGATATAGGCAATTGATTTGGCAATTTCCTATATCGTGTTGTTTTCCTAGTCGTATCCTTCAGAGCTGTAATCTGGTCGCGCAAACGGGCAGCTCGTTCATAATCCTTTTGAGATGAGGCAGCGGCCATTGACGATTCAAGATTCTCGAGAATTCCAGAGCAATGTCCGTCAAGAAAATCGCAGGCATTTTCAACCTGCAAGCGATATTGATCCAATGACACCTTGCCGACACATGGCGCACTGCAAACTTCAATATGCCCATAAAGGCAATGCCTGTAATCGTTTTCACAGGGATTCAATGCCTTGCACCCTCTTAAGTTGAAATTGTGTCGGGCTAAATCAATTGATCTGCGAAGCGCCCTGCTGTCAGGAAAGGGTCCAAAATACCGTGCTCCATCATCAACCTTGACCCTGGTCAAAACGAATCTTGGTATTGGGTCATTTAAGTTTACTTTCAGCATCAGGAAACGTTTATCGTCACGCAGGCTGACATTATATCGGGGTTTAAACTGTTTTATAAGCCGGCTTTCCAGGAGCAATGCCTCCGGCTCGCCCTTCACCAGGTGAACATCAAAATCAAAAATGGCATCTACTAAAGCCTTGAATTTAACATCCCATCCCATACGTCTCGAAGGATGGAAATATTGACTAACACGCCTGCGAATATCACGGGCCTTACCCACGTAGATAACGGTACCGAAGCGGTCCTTCATAAGGTACACTCCAGATTTGTGTGGTAATTCTGAAATCTTGCCCCGGATAAGGTCCGAACTCGGCATACGCCGATTTTACCTCACAAGGTCTGGGTTTTCCATGAAAGCGTAACAAATCATATGGGCAATACCCATCTGACAGTCTTCTGCTCGACCATAATGCGTCTCCTCGATGACAATACAATTATCAGAAAACTCAGTAAGACCTCCTCTTTTGCCTCCGATAAGTGCAATTACATGAAGACCGTTTTCCTTGGCCCATTTACATGCCTCAATGAGGTTGGGCGAGCTTCCGCTGACACTCATTGTTAATACCACATCCCCGGCTTGCCCGTAATTCTCAAGTTGTCTTTTGTATATTCCATTGTACTCGTAATCATTTCCAATGGCTGTCATCCAGCTGACATTATCATTTAAGGAAAGAACCCGAAACCTCTTCCCTACAGCATCCGAGGAGCCTTTACCCAAATCGGTGGCAAAATGCGATGAATTAGAGGCACTACCACCGTTGCCGAACACAAAAATCTGGCGGCTGTTTTGAAGTGCTTCTCTAACAGTCTCTATAGCGGCAGCAACCTGATTCACGGGGATCGAGTCCAGTGCTTGTTTTTCCGCGGTAATATATTCGGATATCCACTCCTGCATGAAACGATCCTGCCACACAAACGCCTGAAACGTCAGTTAAATCCATTCACAGGAAATCCAATTTGCTTTTCTGCGCGATGTTTCTGAGATATACAGCAGCCACATGGAAGGCGCGAAAACCGAGGCACATCGTAAGACATTGGAAGAGAGGCGGCAAATGGATGAGTTGTCGCGGATTCGGCATTCCTGCGCACACGTGCTTGCCACCGCCGTGATACGCCTATGGCCAAATGCGAAGCTGGACATCGGGCCGCCTACTGAAGAGGGTTTTTATTATGATTTTGACCTTGAACACCGCTTCACTCCTGATGATTTCGAAAAAATTGAATCTGAGATGA
>CAZAIZ010000108.1:0-5861 GCA_964485275.1 uncultured Pedosphaera sp. | reverse complement strand
CCGGCTCTTCCTCATAAGAAAACTCCACACCTTCGAAGATCAACTGCTTCTGGAACGATGCCAATTCGGCAGCCCGATCTTTTTCCCGAACCGTCGGTGTCTTATCAAACACTTCACTCAACATCTCCACTCCTACCGAGGCCTCCTGATAGTACTGATTGATCCCTCCCAGCTTTCTTATTGGCTGATAGAGCATAATCATACCTGTCAGGAAACCCACAAGTTGCGGTACTGATTTGCCCGAGTAAAAAACAAAAATGATGATCACCCCCGCACCCACCATGCTGAGTATCTCAATGATGGGGTTCTGTAGTTGACGCGCCTGCAAACTCTTCATTCCGGCGCGGGCAAGCTTCTCATAGATGCCTTGAAATCGACCCAACTGTACCCGCTCCAAACAGTACGCCTTGATGGTTCGCATGTTTGCATACACCTCAACCATCAGGCTATCCTGCTCGGTGCTTTTGTCATAAGTAACTTTTGCCACCTTGCGCAATTTACGTCCCACAATAATGATTGGAATTGAACTCAAGGGCGCAAACAGAATGCCAAACAAAGCCAATTGCCAATCGAGGACAAACATCGCCGCCACCAAGCTTAGTATCGTAAACGGTTCCTTGATTGCATCGGCAATCCCGAAGGCCAGGCAACGATGGAGCGCGCCGGTTCCTTTATTCATCAGGACCGTGTGATCCCCTAATTGTTTAGATTGAAAATAATCCATAGAAAGGCGCTGTAGACGCGAATGAACCTCCATTCGTATATCTCTAACAGAGTATTCACTTACCCATCCCAAAAAATACACACTCCCGTAACCAACGGCACTTCTCAATGTGACCAGTATGGGGAGGAATAATATACCTCCTATTAATTGCTTCACGCTCAAGGCATCTCCAACTTGAGGTAGCCAAGGATCCAACCTCATCATCAATCTATCGTTAAAGGATTCGAGCTTGGATGCCCAAGCCCCCGGAACAGCTTGAATCTGCGGAATGGATTGAGCCACTTTTTCCTTCGGTTCCAATCGCTCGAAAAGCGTCTTGGTCCCCCACACAAAAGACGCATTAACTAATCCGAAAACAACCCCGAGCAGAATCCCTAACAATAGACGCACCCAGTAACGGCGTACAAAAGGCCACCCAAATACCGCAACGCGGCGGATTTGATCGGCTCCACTCATACGCAAAATCCTGATATCTCAGCCAAAATGTTGCTCAAAATGCACATCGGCAAATCCTACATTGATGTATACTGCAGCAAATACTTATTAAGTGGGGCCAACTATGCTTGAAAATACACAATAAACCTGACATTTCCTGAGGCAAGCGAAGGTCCCTGCGAAGTTTTATGCCTAGACTGAGATAATACCAACTCAATATGTGCGGGGCCGAGAGTTTGCCAAATACACACCAATGGGCTTTAAGACAATCATCACAGAGTAGATAACTAAACGAACGACCCGAAATCAGGTAATTGATGGCCCTTTCAAGGGAATGGCATACCCGGGGAAAAGCGTAGGGAGCGCATACTGCCCTAAATTAATTGGAACTTATGAAAAAGAGCTTTTCCCTGTAATTGCGAGTTGGAATGATCATCAACCGGAAGTGATTCTCAATGTCGGAGGAGCTGAAGGCTATTATGCAGTTGGGCTGGCTAGAGTTCATCCCCAGTGCAAGGTAATTGTCTGGGAGGCAGTTCATAAAGGGCGACAGCTTATCAGTGCAATGTCCCGCCTAAATAATGTTTCTACGCAAATTGAGATAAGAGGTTTTTGCTCTCACGAAAACTTGATTGAAGAGGTGGAAAAGTACGCCAAATGTACTATCATAATGGATGTCGAGGGAGCCGAAGGAGAATTGTTGAACCAAAAATCGCAATCATTTGATAATGTAGAAATCTTAGTAGAAATACACGATGAAATCATTAAGGGAGTTGGCAAAAATATCATGGATCGGTTCAGTCAGAGCCACCAAATCACAAAGATAGAACCTCAAAAAAGATCCCGTGAAGACTTTGATTCCACCCTATTATACAGATGGCGATTCCTTCCAGAGTTTGTTCTAGACAAAATGCTGGACGAAAAACGCGGTTATAACTATTGGCTGCATTGCCGTCCGTTGCCTTCACCAAACTTCATCGAAGTTTGATTTCCTTCTCTACTAGCAGTCGCAGGTTCCTTTCAAGATTCTCAAGGCTTATGTCTTTAATTCCTTGGATAGAAGCTTCTCCAACCACATTTGCATGGTCCGATCCGGTTGGCATCCATTCAGGCAAACCCTCGTATTGACGAAACCATGCGAAGGTTGGTTTCTTACACATCAACGCAATATGTAGTGCCCCGGAATCCCCTCCAATATGAATACTCGCACGGTCAATGACCTCTGCCAACTCAAGCAGGCTAAGCGTCCCTTCAAAAATTTGATCCGGTTTAAAAGTCAACTTTCGCAATAATGACTGAAGTTTTGATCGTTCACGATCATTAGGAGCAACTGATATCACCAATGATTCCGCATGGACCTTATGTACATGATTTAAAAAATCGGCCAATAACGCTTCGGGCAATTCCTTATAATCCTCTGTAGTAAACGGGCTGACATGAATATAATGACACAGATCCCCCACCATTTCCTTTACTTTATTTTTAATGTTCCTGGGGATAACCACATCGAATACGGCCTCTCCAGACGCAAACCCCACTCCTTGAAGTGCCTTCACACTCTGCACGTAAATAGGCGACTGACCGTACGGATAGTTGCATTCATGGGTCACCGTATGAGACCACCACCAACGGCGTCTTCTGGGATGCCGTCCCAAGCGTAAGGGAGCCCCCGATAGCATGGTCAGAATGCTGGATCGATCCGAGCCGTTCAAATTAATCACCAGATCGTACTTTACCGATCGCAATCCCTTGATCCTTTGGTAGTCTTGATACCATTTCGGTCCCTTTGGAAACCTAGGGTAACCCAACACTTCATCCACATACGGAACCACGTCCAAAATGCCTTTAATGTGGTCGGCCACCATAACGTGCAATTCCGCCTCGGGAAGGGTTCTGTGAATACAGTTTAGTGCCGGGATCAGATGAAGGGTGTCTCCCAGAAAGCCTAAATCCAGCACCAACACCTTGGGTGAAGGGGGAAGTTGTTCCAATATCGCGAATTTAGTTTCCGGCACCGATCGAGGAATTAACTCCACTTGTAAATGGCGTCGATGATAATCGGTCAAGGGTTTTACTTGAACGACAACAATAGATTGTCCACCGTGATTTGAGTTGACGTGCCAAAGGAGAAAATTCTAGCGATAAAATTCAAGTACCTTGGAGATGTAGCGGTTTGTACTCCGGCATTGCGAGCCCTCCGAGCCCATTTCCCCACTGCGGAATTACACGCGCTGGTGGCTTCAGAGGCCGTTCCTCTGCTGGAAAACATCCCATGGTTGGACAGGGTCTGGGGAATCGGTAGAGGGAAAAAGGCATCGCAACCCGGGAATTTATTCGCACTGATCCGGAAACTCCGCTCGGAAAAATTCACACATAGTGTTGATTTTGTGGGAAATGATCGGGGCGCAATTTTTTCCCGGGCGATTGGAGCCCGACATTCAATCGGATTACGAATCCAAAGAGGACCTTTCTGGAGGCGTTGCTGTTATTCTGAAACAATCGAAGAATTGGACCCTAACCGACATGAAATAATCCGAGATATCTACGCGTTAAAACCTTGGGGAATTGCATTACCCGAAGATTTGTCAATCGAAACCCCCCACGACCCGGGCCTTGATAAAACTGTTCCTGAGTTGGCCCGAAATTCCGTATTGTTTCACTGCACTTCAAGCCAGAAGAAAAAAGAGTGGTCCATTGAGCATCTGCTCAAACTCCATGAGATGGCTTTGGAGCACGGCCTACATCTTGTATTCTCTGCGGGACCCGCAAAAAGAGAACAAGGTGTCTTAAACTCACTGCGATCCCGGGATGAAACAGTCCGAATTCTACCCGTACAAACCGACCTCCGGCGTTTTGTTGCTACGGTTGCCTCCTGTCGGGCCACGATCAGTGTCGATACATCGGTTCTTCATATTGCCGCAGGCTTAAAGAAGCCAACAATCGGACTATTCGGGCCCACTGACAATCACCGTTGGGGACCGCTGGGAGAGGCCCACGTTGCATTGCAAGGAAACCATTGTGTGTGCAGCGGACATAACGAATCCTGCGATCTGGAGAATCGGTGTATTGACCATATTTCCCCAAAAAGCGTTTGGGAAGCACTGAAAAAGCTATAGATAATCATGTCACAAAATGAATCCATCCCATTGAGTGTAGTGATGATCGCCCATAATGAAGCCCATCGTATCCGTCGTAGCTTGGGGAGCATTCAAGGCATAGCGAGTGAAATCATACTCGTCTGTAATGATTGCTCCGATGGCACAGAACAGATTGCAAAAAATGAGTTTCAAGCAGCCATATATACGCACAAATGGCACGGACATCGTGACCAAAAAAACATTGCCCTCAAGTATGCCAAAAAACCATGGATTCTTTGTTTGGATGCAGATGAGGAAGTTTCCGATGAGCTAAAATCTTCGATCATCCAGTTCATCAGGGAAGACAATCCAAAATACAACGGTGGATATTTTGCTCGTAAAGTCTGGTTTTTAGGGCGGTGGATCAAACATGGCGATTGGTACCCCGACCATAGTCTAAGGCTGATAAGAAACGGTACAGGTGTTTGGAGCGGTTCTCGGGAACACGACAAAATGTCCATTGAGGGGCAATCCACTAAGTTATCAGGAGACCTTTATCACTACTCCACTCCCACTATGCATTCACAATTGAACAAACTAATTTATTTCAGTGATATCTTTCTCGAGCGGCAGTTAGAAAAGCAAAAAAAATGGTACGCCATAGAGGCTGTCTTTCGCGGATTATGGCGTTTCTTCAGGGCATATTTTATACGACTCGGTTTTTTGGATGGTTTCCCTGGATTTTACATCGCATGGTTCACCGCATTTTCAACTTTCTACAGACATACCCGGCTGTATGAACACCTGTATTCCAGTGAGTATCCGCCGAAAACCTAACCATCCTAAATACCGAGCTAACTGTCTTGAGCAACTTAACTTAAATTGGTGTTTGCCTTAAATCTCAGTCATCCACCCTGTATGGTCACCCTTTCAATCATCATCAGCACCTACAATAACCCTGAGGCACTCAATTTAATTATTAGCTACCTCGAAGAAGGGACTTCCCTGCCAGATCAGATTATCATCGCAGATGATGGCTCGAGTGAAGACACCTCAAAACTCATTAAAGAATTGGGGTCATCTGCCAAGACCCCCATCCTGCACTGCTGGCATGAAGATATGGGTTTTAGGAAGAATCGAATTCTCAATATCTCTCTGGCCAAAGCTTCCTCAGACTATGTAGTGTTTTTGGATGGAGACTGTCTGCCTCACAAGGATTTTGTTAAAGATCACCTGAAACTTGCTGAACCCCATTGTCTGGTTCAGGGCCGGCGGGCATTTATCCCGGAGTCATACGTTCCAAGTGTATTGTCTGGGCAGACATCCATCAGCAAACTGATCTGGACCTTTCAACTTCAAGGTTGGTTCAAATCGCTGAGACTCCCTTTTCCACTGGTTAAGAGAAATCAAGATCTCTATGGATTACTTGGGTGCAATTTAGCCGCTTGGCGACGAGATCTTGAGGCAATAAACGGATTTGACGAAGAGTATGAAGGTTGGGGAATCGGCGAAGATTCCGACCTAGGGGCTCGTCTATATAATTTAGGTAACCACCGGAAGTTCGTTTACGGGCGTTCAATCGTCTATCACCTGAATCATCCTGAACTCTCAAAGGAGCACGTTCC
>CAZAIZ010000107.1:4478-5867 GCA_964485275.1 uncultured Pedosphaera sp. | reverse complement strand
CCATCAAAGAGTTTCACCCCATTAAATTCCTTTTCTCGGCTGGCGATGACATAATCCATCAATTGCTGAAATTCCTCATTGTAGAGGGCCAGATCCTCACCTTGCTTGGTGGTATCCTGCGCCAGCATTGCCAGTTCGCTCATGCGGGTCAGCGCATGATCCATGGTTTTAATGTATCCATCCTGGGTTTGGGTGAAAGACATGGCGTTGCCCAAATTATTCTTTACCGAATCTAGGCGACGGAGTTGTGATTCGATCCGGGAACTCACGGCCAAACCGGCCGCATCATCAGAAGCATTGATGATCTTGGAGCCGGAACTCAGCTTGGAAAGAGACTTCTGTAGGTTGTTCTGGCTATCCAGTAAGTGACCTGCAGTTCTCTGTGCTTCGATGTTGGTATTAATAACCATGGGGGCTTCTTTTTCTTATTTGTCTCTGTTTACGGAGCAATCCTCATGCCAATAAAACAGGTTTAAAATAATTCAAAAAAAAACATAAAAATACACTAATCTTAAAAATAAAGTAATGATTAATACTATATTTGATTAAATAATCAAAAAATATATTATTTAGAGGTCAGAAAACTACCTATCCAAGAAGATTGGAAAGATGTGAATTTACTCTATTGCCATGTTTTATAGAGAAAATACTAATTTGCGCGTTGGTCTTCGCCTTCGCCAAATTTATAGCTTCGGTGGCAACATCAGCGTCAGAAATTCGACTTATTGAAGACTGCAGGTTGGTGCGCTGGGCCGTTAGTCGGTCGCTGGCTGCTTGCAGACCGGTTAAAGTTGCCCCCACCCGGGTTCGGTGTTGGGTGATTTGGTCAGATGCCTGGGTAATGGTCCGCAAGGCGCTTTGGGCATCGGGCGGGGTGTCAAGATGAGTGTTTTTGGCCGTGACCAAACTGATATCTGGGGTAAATAGATCGACTCCAGCCGATACCAGGGGCTTTTGTTCAGGGGTGGTGGTGATGGATAGCTCTTTTCCATCGAAGAGGTTGCGCTCGTTATACCGGGCGGTGCGCAGATCGTTAAAGGTGTCTTTAAGGGCTCGAAATTCCTCCTGAAAAATGGAGCGCTGGTCAGGGCTGAGTGTTGTGTCCTGGGTCCGAATAGCAAGGGTTCCCATGCGGTTGAGCACTTTCTGCACCCCTCCAAGGAACCCGTCCTGGGTCTGGGTGTAGGAAACAGCATTTGCGACATTGTTGATCGTGGCATCGAGCTGCCTGTTTCTCGCCTCCATTCGTGTGGAAACAGCCAGCCCTGCTGCGTCATCCTGCGGGGCGAGCAAGCGTGATCCCCGGGCCAGTCGTTCCAGGGCCTGGGTGGACTGGTTTGAATGCCAATTTAACTGGTCAACAAACCGTTGTGTGAAATCAACCTGCAT
>CAZAIZ010000107.1:0-4378 GCA_964485275.1 uncultured Pedosphaera sp. | reverse complement strand
CGCGAACAGGCAGTGGCGGGTGTTTCATTCTCGGATGATCCGCAGCGCAACAAGCGTTTGACCCATGCCTGGGCAAGGTTGGCGCAGGAAAGCGTGGCCACGTTACACTCCGGATTTGAACATCGGGCTCAATTGGGTGAACCAAAAATCCGTATCGGGTATATCTCCAGTGATTTTCGGCTGCACCCCATCACCCAGCAGACGCTGCCCTTGTATGGCCTTCATGACAGGGAATTGGTTGAAGTCTTCATATATTCGACTGGCCGAGATGATGGCAGTGAGATGCGTCAACGGGTTGCCCGTGAAAGCGATCACTTCATCGATCTGCGGCAAACCAGCACACTGGACGCTGCCCGGAAGATATTTGATGACAAGATTGATGTGTTGGTCGACTTCAGTGGGCACACCGAGGGAAGCCGGATGGAAATATGCGCACTCCGGCCGGCTCCGATTCAGGTGACCATGCTCAGTGCAACAGGAACCAATGGCGGTGGGTTTTATGATTACGTGATTGCAGATCCCGTGGTGTTACCTGAGGAAAGCATGAATGATTATTCTGAGGCACCTGCCTGGTTGGCCGGGTCGTTTTATCTCAATCATCGTGAGGAGAATATATCCCAAAAGAAATGTGAAAGGGCGGATTACGGTTTACCTCAGGATGCCTTTGTTTTCGGTTCTTTTAACCAATCTTACAAGATCACACAGGAAGTCTTTGCTATCTGGATGAGGCTTCTCAAGGCGGTATCGGGTAGTGTCTTGTGGATGGGGGGGGTGCCGAAATTGGCTGAGGAGAATTTGCGTGATTTTGCAGTCAAGCAAGGGGTCAATCCGGATCGGTTGATTTTTGCTGAACTGGAGCCGCGCAAGGACGACCATTTGAGACGGTTGCAGTTGGTGGATTTGGGACTGGATACATTGATCTTTAATGGGCAAACAACGACCAAGGACCTGCTGTGGGCGGGAGTTCCCGTGGTGGCTTATTACGGCAGTCATTTCAGTTCACGGGTCAGTGCCAGTCTTTTATGGGCATTGGGCATGAATGATCATCTGGTTGCCCGCAGTATTGAGGATTACGAAAAAATGGGTCTTACTCTTGCGCGGGACTCAGAGCAACTATTGGCCGTGCGGGAGAAATTGGATGGAGCCCGGTTCAGCTCCTCTTTGTTTGATATGCCCAGGATGGTGCGCCAGATGGAGGGTCTCTATGCAGAGATGGTTCGCAGGCACAACGCCGATGAAGGAGTGGGTCGGTTGGCGGTGGATGAGGCAGGGGTTATTGTCCCGGTTGGCTAAACAAAGCGTTTGCCTCTGCCAGTGTTTCCTTGGATCCAATATCCAGCCACTGGCCGGGGATCAGAGCTGTTTGCACAGGCTGTTTTGGGTATAGCCACTGGATAAGTCGGCCCGGTTGGTCAGGGTTGTTTCCTTCCTCCAGATACCGGAAAATTTCCTGCAGCACATTACGGGGGTAATAATACAAGGCAATCCCGATGAGGGTGCTTTGGGGTTTTTCCGGTTTTTCCTCAAAGCCGGTGATTTTGCCCGCTTCATCAACGGCAACCACACCATATTTTTTCGCTTCTTCGTGTGAACCCACGTCATAAATTCCCAGGACCGGCCCTTGACTCTCACCACAACATCGACCGAATTCAATAAGGTCTCCGGTAAAGAGGTTGTCGCCGGCGATGACGAGGATGTCATCATGAATATCCTCCTGATTTAAAACCAAATGCAAATCCCCGATTGCTCCCAGTCGGTCGTCATTGCTTGTCGTGTTATCATTAATGATCGTGCCCTTAAAATCAGGATGTGCATGTTCATAGCCAGTTAGCCAATCAGTAAATTGACCTGCAAATTTGTTATTGGTAACGACGTAGGTGTGGTCAATGGTTCCCACAGTAGCGGTACTTTCAATCACGCGCTCTATCATGTGCCTGTTCCCCACCGGCAGGAGAGGTTTCGGAGTATTTTTAGTGAGAGGATAAAGGCGGGTGGCATAACCAGCAGCCAGAATAATTTGTCTCATATTGCGGTATGGAAAATTCCAGGGGCCGCGCGTTGCACCATCGCGCGTGCACGGACAAGTACGTCCATGCTGGATTCACAATCAAGTGCCTCCCGAGCGAGCTCCTGTGTTTCTGAGTACTTTAGCTGGCGGATGAGGTACTTGATTTGAGGCAACATCGTGGGGGCGACACTGAGTTCATTAATTCCCAGCCCAATCAGCAGGGTTACAGCGGCAGGATCCCCAGCCATCTCGCCGCAGACGCCGGTCCAAATACGGTGTCTTTTACCCGCTTCAACCGTCATGTGCATCAGGCGCAGTAGAGCCGGGTGCGTGGGGTCATACAGGTCGGCTACTTTTTCGTTCAGCCGGTCGACGGCCAGTGTGTATTGGATCAGGTCATTGGTGCCGATGCTGAAAAACTTGGCGCGGGTTCCCAGTATGTCGGCAGTGAGTACGGCCGAGGGAATTTCAATCATAATGCCAACCTCCAGGTTTTCATCAAACCCAGTCTTTTCAGCACGCAGCTCGCTTTTGCACTCCTCAAGCAGCGCGTTGGCTTCATCCAGTTCCTCAACGCCCGAAATCATGGGGTACATTATCTTGAGGTTTCCACTGACACTGGCGCGGAGTAGAGCCCTGAGTTGGGTGCGGAAAATATCCTTGCGGGCAAGGCAAAACCGGATGGCGCGCCAGCCAAGGAACGGGTTGGCTTCGTCGGTTTCCCCGATCGCATGACTAATTTTATCGGCCCCGATATCGAGGGTGCGAAAAATTACCGGCTCCGGGGCCAGAGCCTGGGCTACCCGACTGTAGCTGGTATATTGCTCCTCTTCATCAGGTAATGTTTTACGATCGAGGAAGAGATATTCAGTGCGAAACAGGCCGACTCCCTGAGCACCGCAGTCCAATACGGCAGCTGTGTCACTGATTTGTTCCACGTTGGCCGAAAGCATAATCTCGTGGCCATCAAGGGTAACCGCCTTGGTATCCCTGATTTCCAGCAGTTTGACCTGTAGATCTTCCTGATCCTTTTCGAGTTGGCCATATTCAAACAGTGTCTGATCAGTGGGGTTTACCACCAGCACGCCATTAAATCCATCGAGCAGGACATAATCGCCGGTAACGACATTTTCACTGGCATCCTTCAGTCCAACCACGGCAGGGATGCGCAAGGAACCGGCCATGATGGCAGTGTGGGAGGTTTTGCCTCCAACATCCGTGGCAAAACCTTGTGCCAATTCGCGATCCAGTGAAGCGGTTTGGGAAGGGGTTAAATCGTGACCCACCAGAATGTAAGGTTCGGTGATGTGGGAAAGGTCCTGGTGGCTGTGTCCGGTCAAGTGGTTGAGTACCCGGCTGGTTACATCCCGGATATCGGCTGCTCTTTCCCGCAGGTATTCATCCTCCACTTTTCCTAATGCGTGGGCGTATTTTTCTGCCACCTCATGAAACGCATAGTCGACGTTCACACTTTCAGTCTCGACGAAGCGTTTGACCTCTCCAATCAGCGTGGAATCTTCCAGAACCAATATGTGGGCATCAAAAATAGCGGATTCGGAGTCGCCCAGGTTTGTTTGTACCTGGCTTTGGATCGCGGAAATTTCCCGCCGGGTTTCGGCCAGAGCGGATTGAAGGCGGTCAATCTCCTTGGGGTGTTTTTCCCTGGGGACATGTCGCCGGGCGGGTTCTTCGGTGTGGTCATGGTCCATGACCACGATGCGGCCTCGAATTACGCCGGGAGATACTCCGATACCACGGAAAATATGCTCCCCTTTGACCGCTGCGTTACTCACGGGAGCATGATGGTGATGCGTTCAAGGCGCGAACAAGCAAAATCCGCACCCGACTCCAAACGTTTCAGTAAAACAGGCGTGCTTTGGGGGTTTTTATCCTTCATTCTGTGTCCGTGGCGACCCGGCGCATCATCCATAACCTTGCCCTTGTGGGATTCATGGGCAGCGGCAAATCCACCGTGGGTCGTTTGGTGGCTCAGGATTTGGATTTTCAGTTTGTCGATACCGATTCATTGATTGAGGAAAGAGCGGGGATTTCAGTGGCTGAGATATTCGCCACCGAGGGAGAGGCGGCTTTTCGGCAGCTGGAAAGGGAAACAATCCTGGGGTTGGCCGAAAAGGAGAGGTTGGTGATTGCGACTGGTGGTGGAGCCATCATGGACCCGGAAAATCTTGCCAGCCTCAAATCCCACGCCTTGGTTGTTTGTTTATGGGCCAATGCGGAGTCCATCCACGAAAGAACCAAACATCAAACCCATCGGCCCTTGCTTCAGGGAGAGGATCCATTGGGGGCCATTCGAACCATGCTGGCCGAACGGGAGCCGGTATACAAACAGGCAGACGTGATTGTGAATAC
>CAZAIZ010000106.1:0-5867 GCA_964485275.1 uncultured Pedosphaera sp. | reverse complement strand
AGCCAGAAAGGCATGTCGGCCATTGCCGCTACCCGTCCTGAATTCATCACACGACTGGCTCCACCCCCGACAACAAAGCCGTGGCAGACTTTCTCACGAATGGCGACAACCGGCTCAGGATTACCATAGTGCATGGCCACAGCCGCCTTGGTTTCGACGCAGATGCGTTGGTTGCCCGGGACATCACCCTGCGGGATGGGGGTTTCCACCATCTTGGTAATGGGATGCTGCTCCACATGTTTCAGGATAGGGATGCCACGCTCAGCATCCAGAAGCGTGTCGTTGTAATCAAAGGTAATGGAGAATCCATCGGGGGCAGCGTCATTACCCTGCTTGGCTTGTTCCCAGATATCAAACCATGGCCTTCCCTTGGTCTTGAATGCCTTGTAGCCGGCAGCAGCGGCAGCTTTGGTTTCGGTGGCGACATCCTCAGGTGGCAGGTCAATATCCCACCAGGCAACCGGGGTGGCTTTATGGACCTGTTTGCCCAGCAGTGCATGAACAGGGACACCGAGGGATTTACCCACTGCATCAAAGCACGCCATTTGCAGGCCGGCCCCCAGATCATCATCCCACATGATGGCAGCCGCGTTCTTGCCCTTGGCAAACTTCACATCGGAGTCAGACGTGGCCTCGTAGGTGTAATAGAGCAGGGTTTCACCAAAACCGGTAATGCCATTGGCCAGTTCCACTACGCAGATTTCGCTGTAGACCCAGTGGGGTAATTCACGCGCCATATTGCGGGCGGGCACGGGACGGTAGGGCAGTGAAATGGTGGTGCGACCGATATTTTTAATACGCAGGCCCGGCTCAGTGCGCCCGGGCTTGGCTACGGGTTGGGACTGTTGTTGGGCTTTGGCCACCAAAGGCCAGAGTGCGGCGGTGGCAGTGGATGAAAGAAGCCAGTTGCGACGGGAAAGCATAGGGAAAATTGTAGCGTTGAAATGAGCCCTGTCACGTAATTCTGTTAATCGAATTTACGGGTTTGCTTTCACTCTGTGCAGGTGACTAGAGTTTGGTTATGAAACCCTTCCTCTTGATATTAGCGGTGGTGCTTGGGGTGGGGTGTGGGGAGTTGAAGGAGGAGAAAACCGCAGAGGTTAGAGCCAAGTCAGCTGCGGATGCAAAGCTCATTGCCAATCCTCATCTTGAAAAGAAGATTCGGAAAGAGCTCAAGAAACCTAAAGGCGAACTCACCAAAGAGGACTTGGAGAAGGTGGAGGATATATATTACAGCAGATGGCATCTTACAGGAATCCCGAAAGGACTGGAGAAGCTCACGCAATTAGATGGGCTGGATCTCGAGGGAAACCCCGACCTCACCAGAGCACAGATTGATGAACTCCAAAAGGCGTTGCCGAAGTGCGACATCCGCAGCAACCCAACGGAGTAAGAAAAAAGAAGATCTCTATTTTTGAGTTTTTTCTTCCTGAATTAATTTATTAAGCAATCTCAATTTCAGGATCAGCCAACCAATTAGTCCGCCGGTTAGAGCGCCAATAGTGACATCCAATGGTGAGTGTACCCCCAATGCCACGCGCGAAAGGCAAATGGCTCCGGCCCAAAGAAAGGGAACCCAGATCCACCGTCTTCCATTAGGAATTAGTTCACCAATCAAGTAGCCAAGGATCATTGCGAATAGGAAGGCGTTTTGCGAATGACCTGAAGGAAAGGAAAAGCCGGTATGAACTTCCCAGTGCCTTCTAACCAATGGATGAACGGATTGAATAAGCGGGTGATTCGCATTTTCTTCGAATAGTTTCTCCAAAAACTGGGTGCGCTCGGGTTTGCCGCCTTTACCGTAAAGTTCTTCGCCTACAAGAAGGCCTTCCTTTTCCAGTTTAATAACAAAAGGCCGGTGTTTTCCGGCTGCCGGTTTGGTCACAAACTCGTTAATCAAGGCAAAGAAGAGAAGGATGGCAAAAAGGCCGGCGAGAAATTGGATTGCCTTGAGGGTTCTGACCTTGAGTCCGGTGTGCTTTGTTGCAACCAATGCGGTTGCCAGTAGCAAGGCAAACCCGATTCCCCATTGAGCTCCACTATCTGAAATGAAAAGCCAGATGCGGCTGAAGGTTTGGTCAGTCTGAAAACCGCTAAAGGATAGTGTGGGAATCCACGCGGCAGTCGAAGACACCACGAAGGCGATTATCCCGCAATACACGACCCTTCTTTGGGAACCAGTATGGGGATTCTCCTTCGATTCCTCTTGTTCTGTGGTAGGTGCCGACACTGACGCAGCTCACTCTACTTATACAGGTGCCAGTGCAAAAGGATTTTTCAACAGCTTGCCTAGCCGCTTCAGCTCAGTATGATCGGGCCCATGAAGCCTTGTTTTCTCCTGATCCTCCTGTCCCTTCATGTTGCTGCAGCTCCAACACAAAAGGTCGTGCGCGATTCTGTGGACGGAGGAATTCCCTATCTATTGAAGCTTTATGAGCATCTGCATGCAAATCCGGAAATATCCTTTCAGGAAGAGAAGACCGGCCTGCGACTGGGTGCGGAAATGAAGAAGCTCGGGTTTGAAGTAACCCAGAATGTAGGTGGTTTCGGGGTAGTGTGTGTGTTCAGGAACGGGAAGGGGCCTACCGTTTTGGTGCGAACCGATACCGATGCGCTGCCGGTCAAGGAGGCCACCGGGCTGCCTTTTGCCAGTACGCGTACGACCACCGATGACTTGGGGAAGACGGTGCCAACCATGCATGCCTGCGCGCACGACGTGAGCATGACCTGCTGGAACGGTGTGGCTCGTGTGTTGACTCAACTGAAGCGGGAATGGAAGGGGACCTTGGTCTTTATTGCCCAACCGGCTGAGGAGCGGGGGGCAGGGGCTCGTGCCATGTTGGCTGATGGTTTATTCAGGAAGTTTCCTTTGCCTGACTATTGTTTGGCTCTGCATGTGTCGGCTGATCAACCGGCCGGCACATTGGGCTATACCAGCGGATTTGCCATGGCCAATGTGGATTCAGTGGATATCACCGTGCGTGGAGTGGGAGGACACGGTTCTCAGCCCCAGTCCACGAAGGATCCCATTGTCCTGGCTTCACAGATTGTTTTGGCCCTTCAGACCATTGTGAGTCGTGAAATTCATCCGTTGGATCCGGCAGTGGTCACCGTGGGTAGTATTCACGGAGGAACCAAACACAATATTATTCCTGATGAGGTTCACCTGCAGCTGACGATTCGTTCCTATTCAGATGAAGTGCGCGAAAAATTAATTGCTGCGATTAAGCGTATTGCCAAAGGGCAGGCTGTGGCGGCTGGGTTGCCGGAGGAAAGGCACCCGTTGGTGAAGGTTAAGGATGAATACACTCCTGCCGCGTACAACGATCCCAAGCTGGTGGCAAGAGTGAATGGGGTATTTGAGAAGTGGTTCGGCAAGGATGTTTTAATTGAGCGTAAGCCGACCATGGGCGGAGAGGATTTTGGGCGGTACGGTCGCACGGAACACAAGATCCCGATCTATATGTTTCGCTTGGGTGGAGTTTCGCCTGCTGCCATGAAACGGTCTCAGGCATTGGGGCAACCGCTACCTTCACTGCATTCAGCCAAGTTTGCCCCGGATACAGCCTGTATCAAGACTGGGGTTATGGCCATGAGTGCTGCAGTTCTGGAATTGTTATCCAAAAATTAGTCGAGATTCACTCCGTTTCATCGTAAAAGCGGGTCGTGGTGGATTTGACCCGTAATCCTTTCCTGCGCTCCCCGATTGCAACGATCGGCGTGATGGTTCTTGCCTGTGTACTATCTCTGGCGTTTTCCACCGTTGAAGTGGATTCAGAAATGAAGGATCTGCTCGCGGGGGATCAGCGCAATCAGAAGAGCTATGAAATTGCCCGTGAACTACTTGGGGAGACCGTTCCGGTTGTTGTCAGTCTTGATTGTGGAGAAGTCTATAGCACTTCAGGAATCGATCGAATCAGGAGAGTAACTTGGGCGTTGGGCACAGTTCCCGGTGCTGCCCTGAACTATACCAATATTCAGTCCGGATTAACCAATGTATTCGCGATAACCAACGTTAATAGCTTGGTTAATGCAACGCGCCCGATACGTAACGGATTTTCTTTGGAGTGGCAAAATATTGTGCCGCCAATCCTGGATGAACAGGGCATGGAGCAGTTGCGTCGCTGGTCTCAGGAACACCCTTTCGCGAAAAATATATTGGTTGCTGAGGATGGGAAACACACGGTCATTATTGCAAGCTATATACGAAAGGTGGAAACACCTGAAGAACAGGCGCAGTTTCAGAGGGATATAGACAAGGTGCTGCAGCCTTTTCGTGATGAAGGAGTTTCGGTTAGGGTGATTGGTTTGCCTCTCATTAAGCATGAAATTCGTACCGCCCTCAAAGAAGACATGTATAGGTTCTTGCCGGTAGCCTTGATTGTTCTTGTAGGGATTTTAACGGTAACTTTCTGGAGTGCTCCCCGATTGATTCCTTATATATTGGCCAATCAGGCAATGGGTATGATTCTGCTTCCCGTTCTTTATCAATTCACAGGGTTGAGTCTGAATATTTTTACCATCCTATTGGTGCCTTTTCTGGCGGGAGTTCATCTAGCGATGCTGGTTCACGTGGCGACTGCTTTTCAACGGGGATGGCTGGAGCTTGGAGATAGGCTTGCTTCAACTGTGCGAATGTGGAACGAGATCATTCGCGCTAGCGGTTTTGCCGCCTTAACGACTGTAATAGGATTATTGGCTTTGATGGCCACCGAGGTTTTACAGTTAAGGGAATTTGGAGTGTTGGGGGCCGTGGGTATTGTCATGTTGTTTGGCCTTACATTTGGTCCAGGTTTGGCATGGTTGCTGGTCCTCTTTCCTGAGAAGACAGAGAAGCACAAGAAGGGAACATTCTCGGGTTGGAGTGAGAATTGGACTGGGCACTTAAAGAAAGCAAGTCAGCCCTTGGCGGTGTTGGTTCTGTTAGGAGTGTTGGTTGTAATGGCAGGTGTTAGCCAGGTGAGGACTGATGTGCGGGCTTCCGAATTTTTGAATGCACAAAGTCCCACAAGACTTATGATTGAAGAGATGGACGATGCGTACGGAGGGATTAATATTGTTCAGCTGGAGATGGATACAGGTCATACCAACGGAATTAATCATCCAGTGTTTTTGAATTATCTTGATGAGGTGCATCAGGTTGCCGGGCGCCATAAGGATGTGACAGCAGTCTATTCCTACACCCAATTGATGAGTGTTATTAATGAAGTATGGGAAGGAGGGGAGAAGGGGTCTTTTCAGTTGCCGAGCAGTTCAATCAAAACGGTGTTGTTTTCGGGTATTGTGAATTCTCAAAAGGCCCAGTTGCCTTTTCTTACGATGTTATGTGATACAAATTTCCAGACGGCTCAGCTCACTTTACGGACACGTGACATGTCCAGTAAGGACTACTTGAAATTGCTGGAAGACATGGAAACGCTGGCGAAGGAAAAGGCCCCTAAAGGGGTTGAAGTGTCAGCTCAAAGTGGAATCCGCAGTATCCTTGAGGCGGATCGTCGAATTGTTCGAAGTCAACAGAAGAGTGTATTTTGGACTGCTGGGTTGATAGGTTTGATACTTGCTGTTCTGTGGCGATCGGTGGGATTGGCGGTGTTGGCAGTTGGAGTAAACCTTTTGCCCGTTGGGATGGTTATCGCTTTGCAGGGCTTGTTGGGGGTGCCACTTAACTCGATCACGATTATGGTAGCGGCCATTGCCCTTGGCGTTGCTGTTGATGATACGATTCACTTTATCACACACTGGAAAGACAAAATTAGTGAAGGGGCGAGTCCTGGGGAAGCAGTATGTGAAGCGATGTGTATCAAAGGTCGCCCGATTTTGGCAACGACGGCTATTCTAGTGGGTATGATGATGGTTTTTTGGGTTTC
>CAZAIZ010000105.1:0-5870 GCA_964485275.1 uncultured Pedosphaera sp. | reverse complement strand
AATACGTACGCCCTTTTTTTACGCAATAACCCACCCAAGCCAGACACACCAATCCGGTAATCATGCCCATAAGCACACCCCTCATATTTACTGGATCAGTTTCCATGCCCCCACGCTACCGCCCCGAACCCGAATGGCGAGTCTGAATCTGCTTGGGGGTTAGCTACACTTCCCCATCGCCATCAGCGCACCAACAATGAAACCAATCGCCACGGGCAAGCCAATGATCCGTGTCCAAAAAAGTGTACTGGCAGAACTCTCCGCAGTTTCGGCTGTGTTCCTTTCAATTTTGCGAAGAATTTCTGTTGCCTTTGAACCGACACCAGTCCCACTAGTATCTATCGGTGTTCTTCCAGAATCAGTTGGTGTTCTTCCAGAATCAGTTAAGTATGGGTTTGCTGCGTCTTTCTCATAATCAGATAACTCTTCCCATAATTTACTGCTTTCTTCCTCTTCGGACTCGGGGATTTCCTTCTTCCCTTCCTCGTTGTTGGGCTTGTCTGAATCTGCCATACCCCCACGCTGCCGCCCCGAACCCGAATGGCGAGCCTGAATCACTTGCTGTCTTGCGTGGTAATCCTGCCGGAGGTTAGGATTGGTTAGTGGCTGATCCTCAGAAACCCCAATACGACAAGCCATACTGCTGGAAGTGTAAAGGGCATACTCCTTTCAAGACTAGAACTGTCACAAGCACGAGTGATTATGGAGGAACTGGTAGTTCTCGTAAAGCACACGACTGTCTAGTCTGCGATGACATAATGAAAGAACCCCGAGTCATGGATTCCGCTTATTACGGCCCATGGGGAGTTGGTTGTTTGTCGGTGTATTTTATTATCACTTCAGCAGGCCTTCTCTTCTTTGCCATTGATGGTGCGGCAAATGGCGAACACGATAAAATAATTTGGATATTAGGAATATTAGCTTTCTCTTTCCTTGCTTTCCTTCTCCTTGTTCTTCCCATTGTGGTTTTGTTGAGAGCTGCAAAGAGATATGCGACTTGGAAACAATGGGCCGAAGAACGGGGTTGGGTGGAGCCTTCACGAAAAGAACGCGCTTGGAAAAAGGGGGATACCTAACCACACCAAAAGCCAGCACGGGTAGCTCTCTCGGCTGCATCGCGTTCGGACTTTACGGGCAATCTTCAAAATCGTCTCACTAATTTAATTTCGCCGAAAAGGGATCGGCGACTTACCCCAGTCAACGATTTGAGAGCAGAATGCAACAAGCTCATCATTATGTTGGGTGAGTAGATCAATCATCTGGGTGTTTTGTGATATGATCCTTTCTACTTGTTCCTCCGAATCGGTGACTCTGGCGCAGAATGCAGCAAGTACGTTGTTATGCTGCGTGATGAACTCAACCATTTGGGCGTTTTGTTTGGTTATCTTCTGTATATGCTCTTCGGTCATAGGTCCTTGAGCCTACCGATTCTATCCCTCTCAAGGCAAGTTGGCATCAATATGAGTGTAGTGGGCATGTGTTGCGCCCTGATGACGTGCCAAGGAGGAATCCACCTTTAGCATTGCTGCAGGGCACTTTCTGGGTTGGTATATTTTTTTGGTGAAAAAACAAGAGTCAAAGATGGGCGAGGAAACACCTGTAACCAAGGCTCCGGCCATTATCCTTACAATAACTCCAGGCAGGTCAGGAACCCATTATCTGGCCAGTCTGTTTTCGGTTGTATCCAATGTACATGCGGTTCATGAGCCGGAACCAACCCTCTCTTCGCGTGAATTTGCCCAAGGCGAACTCTCTGCAGAAGAAACTGCGAAATTATATAATGAGAAGGTGGATTCTATTCTCGTGTCCTGCAAAAACGCCTGCCCATCCACATACGTGGAGACATCTCACACGCTCCTGTCGCACACGCCTGCTCCATCTCCCCTGATTGAGGGATTGCTTGAAAAGCTGGAAGGTCATTCAGTTGGTATTGTTATTTTGGAAAGGAATCCCGCCCAGGTCATGCTGTCCAGATCCCACTTGGGGCACATGACCCGATATACCGAATCTGGAGAGGGTCGATACCGCGGTGTGGGGTGGATTTACACGCCCGGCTCAGCAAGTGCCCAACTCTCACCCATCAAGCCCGATAGCCAGCTGACGCAATTGGAGTTGCTGGCTGGTTACGTGCTTAACGTAGCGGCGGTTGCTCGAAATTTCGAAAAGGAATACAAAGAACACCCCCGCCTGATGATATACAGAATAGATTTGGATGACCTTTCAGGTAACATGGAGGCAGCGGCGAACATGATGGATTTTTTTAATCTAAACTACAACAAGGAGGCTTTGGTCAGGGTAATGAATGGAGGCAAAACGAATGAACGTAAAGAGGACAAGGAATTCGCTCGAAACAGGGATAAGGCCAGGATTGCCCGGGAGGATTGTGAGGCAGCTCTTGCGGAGTATGAATATCTGTTGGGGAAAACATCACCCTTATAATTCCGGGGGAGTTACTGGGGGAGCCTGTAAATCCACTGAAGGAGTTGCCTGAAGATTTGAGTT
This sequence comes from uncultured Pedosphaera sp., assembly GCA_964485275.1. Taxonomy (GTDB): domain Bacteria; phylum Verrucomicrobiota; class Verrucomicrobiia; order Limisphaerales; family UBA1100; genus UBA1100. Next base: position 3,368 of record CAZAIZ010000105.1, on the reverse strand, counting down.
CTCCGGATTATTGCGCTTCCAAAACAACTGGACCTGATCTGTGCCGTGACCAACCGGGGAGGCAGCAACAAGCTCCCATCCGGCCTGACTGCGTTCATCAAGAATGGGCTTCAGATTGATTAGGTCATTTTTGGAGGTATCCACATGGTGTTGCCACATGGGATCACGTTACTCCCTTGTGGCAGGTTTTCCAGCATTAAGACTGCCGGCATTATTTCTGCGGAGGCTTGGGGGTGGTTATGGTGGCGTAGGGGTCATCCTCTGGCTCGGGAACCGCAGGGGGAACCATGGTGGCGTAGGGGTCATTCTCTGGCTCGGGAACCGGGGGAACCGGAGGGACTGGGGGAACCGGGGGGGCTTGGAGTGTTGCCAGCACTTCACTCAGCGGCTTCCAATCGGTCATTCCATCGGTCCATGCCCAGTCGGTGGCCACCAGCCCTCCTGAAGCGATATGGGCTGCGGCTTCCTCGGCAGAGTACGGGCCGAAATGTTGGCCATCTCTATTGATGGTAATCGGCATGGTCTAGATCACCAAGTTGCCCTTGATTGTGTTGTTCGATTCACCATCCTGCACCCTTCACAAATTACCACCTTGAAAATGATTTTCCAGCTTTAAGACTGCTATCTTGCACGGGGTGAGGCAGGGGGGGTATTATCATAGGTAATGAAGCAGGTTATTTCCCTAATTTTTGCATTGTTATTGGCCAGTAATACCCAGGGAATTGCGCGTGACAAATATATTACCAAGGATGGGAAACTGGGGGAAAGTCTGACCCTCAAGGATGGGCAGGGTGGGTTTACCGGGGTTACCGGTTCAATCTGGGCTGTCCAGCCCGATGGTTCGTGGGAGCATAAACGTTTTTTAAACAAGAAGGTGGATAAGGCTGATCGGAAGGGGAAATTAACAGGCAGGCAGCTGCAGTCATTGGCTTCTGTTCTGGCGCATGCACACGTCGATAAATTACCCGATAAGCTGGGCAATTTTCGTGGGGCAAACCCGCATGTAGTCACGTTGTCCTGGGGCAAGGTTCAATGTGTGTGGACCTTGCCCGCTGGATCACCCGTGCCGGAGTACCTCGATTTTCCATTTGGCAAGCTAACCCCAAAGGATGGCTTTGCAGAAATATATCAAGTCATGGGTAAACTTTTGAAATCTAACAAGGACAAGTAACCGTTCCCGCCAAAGGCATGGAGTTAAAAATAGAGGCGGTCATCTGGTATTTGATCCTGCTTGATGCGGTGGGGGCAGTGGTGGTGTCTTTATTCTTTGCAGAATGGTACCGTAAAAAATTTAAGTCCCTGCACAAGTACTTCCCCCTTACCACGGCCTGGTGCATGGTTTATCTGGGGCTCGTTCTCTGGGCTGGATGGTTGCTCTATCGGCTGGGGGTGCTTCCTTAGTAAGAAACCTTATTTATCAGACTTGCAGCGATTGGCTGGCGTGCCTATTAATTGGCTCTCTCCAATAAATAGGGAACAAAACGTATGGGAATATTTGATAGTATAACCGGTGGTGCGGCAAAAGTATTCGTTGAGGCCAATGAAATGGTGCGCGGTGAGGCAGGACAGGTGGTTATTAACTGCCAGTCTGCCGGTGGGGAGGTGAAATATGACCGGGTATACCTAAAGATTCAGGGGGTGGAACAGGTTGAAGTTATGGATACGGATTTGGTGGCCGATTATGACGGAGACATTCATCGGCGAGGGGAACTGGTTCGTGCCAGCCGGATTACCTATAATGAGGAAATCAATGTTGCGCCGGCCGGTGTCTTGGGTGCGAATCAATCAGCACAATGGACGGTGGATATCACAATTCCTGATACGGCCAATGGCGAATACAATGGGCAATTGGCCTCCCATCATTACCAGCTCTTTGCGGGGATGGACTGTTTTGGTAATGACCCTGATTCAGGCTGGGTTCGGTTTATGGTTTGGTAGAATGGGGATGCACTTCCTTAGATAATAACGATCCAGCTGACGTTACATCCCGTATAATAACCGAATATAAGGACGGCAACAAGAAAGGCGCCGTACAGCAGTTATGGTTTCAGTTCGATAGCCCAACTCTCCCAAAAATCGTGCGTGGGTGTTTCTTCACTGGGTTGGCTTTTATGTTCCGGATTGTTCTCTTCCGTCACAACAACTAAACCCATGATAAAGGGGCCAGAGCCGGAATGGTAATTGAATTTTGGCTGCCTAATATTGATTCAGTTAATGGGGAGGGGGTTCTTCGCGCGAGATGAACCTCAACTGGTAATTATTTCTCCTTAGGGCGATGCCTTGTGAAAAGCCAGGCCCACACCTTGGGGTTATTATAGGCCTTCTGCCACGCGGCGACATGTCCGGTGCCCGGGTAGGATGTGAAACGCATTTGGGTATTGCCTGCCTCACGAAGGAGGCCTATTAAGATTTCAGTTTCCTTGATGGGAACTGAGCGGTCTTTCGTTCCATGAAAAGCCCAGATAGGCAGGTCCCTGGCTTTCTTCAGTCCATCGGGTTTGAATTCGTTCTTGATGCCGCTCTTGATGGGCGGGCGATTGGCCGGCAGATGGAAGGGGTTGCCTCCTCCGCAGATGGGTATGGCGGCGGCAAAAAAGTCGGGGTAATGCGAAATAAAACTCCAAATGCCATACCCGCCCATGCTTAGACCGGTAACATACAGTCGGTTAGGATCAATATCGTCGTGTTGGCTAACCACCTCCTCCACCAGTACCTTCAAGGTTTCTACCCGCCACCAGCTTTTTCGGGGGCATTGAGGTGAAACGATCACGCAGTTTGCCAGTGAATCAAATTGATCGGTTAATTTGGGTGGCCCGTGCTTTTTTACCATTCCGATATCATTACCGCATTCGCCATAACCGTGAAGGAATAGCAATAGCGGCCAGCCGGCTTGGGGTTTCTTTTTATCCTTGAGAGGTGTCTGCAAAAGATACTGCAGCCTTTGGTCGTCCACCTTTTTAGCCATCAGCCGCTTGCCTTCAGCTGCCTTCAGGCTGGTGATGCCAATTAATATGGTCGCGAAGATGAATTTCATGCGTTCGCTGGGGCAGGAACTGTCTTGAGCGAACGTGACTAATTCCGCTCAGGGGTAACTAGCGCCTTAAAGTGGTCGAGCCAATCTTCCTTCATCAGGTCGCGGAATTCGCCGGCATCAAGGTAATTGCCGCCGCATACAGTGCAATGTTCAAACCAGATATGGGTTTGGTCCAAATCCACCATGCGGATCATCTGGGTGGAGCATTTGGGGCAGGTTAAACGGTCGTTTTTGTTCTGTTCCTTGCCGGTCGTTGTGTCGCCGGTATCCACCCCTTCAGAAACATACTCTTTCTTTAGTGTCTCCAGTTCAAAATAAAAAAAACAAAATACCA
>CAZAIZ010000104.1:0-6017 GCA_964485275.1 uncultured Pedosphaera sp. | reverse complement strand
CATTTGCTGCCAGAGCGGGCATACTCTGATCAAGATTTTCCTGTGTATTGACACCGAACTCCGACCCGCCTTCATACATTCGGCCTCTAACCCCCACTCCACCGCTATCCTGACCAACGCTGGACCAATTTATCATCACTTGATCACCCAACACGGCCAGCCTGGGCTCACCCTGAACACCCGGTAGAAATGTATTGATCTTTCTGCTTTCTTCAACGGGCAAACCGTTTGAAGCAAACTTTCTGGCATAAATATCTGATATATTCCTTGTGTTAACCTCATCCTTTTGCGTCCACCCAACAACAAAACCTTCCCCCCTCATGCCTGCAACAGTCACTTCACTCGCTACAATATCTCCAGCATTTAGTTGATACTCGTTGCCTCCCGGACCACTCGAGGAAATAATCCTCCCGAACACATTACTCCGCAGATTAGGTGCACCTGAACTGTTTCTTCCATTGGTTGATTCACCAATCCAGGCAACAACAAATCGACCGCCCTTCAGGTATGCCACTCGCGGACAAGCCTGATTTTTAGCTGTTTTTTGATTCACCCGAAACTCGCCGCCTGCCCTTACCCCTTGGGCGTTAAAATACTGGCCGTACACACCCTCTCCGGCCCCGTCCTGACCGTTGCTACTCCAAACGACCAAGACCTCCCCTTCAGTCGATACTGCAATCGACCCATTGGACTGAATTCCGTCATCAAAACTGTTAACCTGTAATATTTCAGTTGTAAAACGGCCGTTTTCGTCAAGAAAACGCATGAAAATATCCCTAGAAGCTCTGGGACCGGCCTCCCAAATCACCGCAGAGGAACCACCAGGAAGAAGTGCCACGCGAGGGTTAAGCTCGTTCTGGCCATCGATATTTTGACTGATAATTTGCGGGCTGCCCAGCCCTTGGTAATCAGCCGAGAGCATTTGAACAACGATGCGTTCGCCGCCGCTCTCAGAAGTCGCGTTTTGCCAGGCCGCCACTCCGCCTTCAGCGTGAATCGCTATATCTGGCTGCTGTTGATGTCCGGCTATATCCCCGACCAGTGGATATTCACCACCGAGAGTGCCTATGGCAATTTGCCCAGCGGGCAACAACTGCGCAGCAACAAAAAATGTTAGTAATGGTATTGTGAATCCCCCCATGGATTCTTCCCCCTTTTGCCAGAAGCGTGCCCCCACGGCACGTTACCCCCCTAACACTCAACATTTATCCACACATTCACAAATAAGTCAAACATAAATTCGGCATAATTTTATACTGACCAACAAACTCCAGGTTTACCCAGTAAAAATCAGATTATTAATTTACTTTTTAATGATACTAACTTTACAACGCGGAGCACCATGACGCCTCTTCTTCTCAATCTGTAATGGGTGCTGGTGAATAAAAAGCAAATGAACAACCAGACACTTATCGCTGCGCCATCACCTAAAGTGCTGTTGCGTTGGTTTCTATCGTCGGAGTTCGGTTCATCTGCCCGTTAGGAGTAAATAACTCGATATACCGTCCAGAAAAACCGTTGGCCCCTTGGGCCGCTTGAGCCCAGGTTGCGTTACCACCTGATATAAATTGCCCAGTAATAGTGATTGTCGTGCCGGCCGCATTAACGGTTATGCCCGCGGGCGTACCCGCTACAGGATCTACCGCCAAATTATTGAGTCCTTGAAAAACTGTAGCATTGGTGTCTCTAAAGTTAATCTGGCTTACTCCCCTAAAGCCACTTCCTTGGATAACCAAGCTCCTCCAGTCGGTTGTTCCGGCACTTCCATTATAATCATACCCGCCGGTGCCAGTCTGTGGGTTTGCATATAAGGTCGGCTGCGCCCCGCCCAACACCGTAAACACAGTGTTTCGCGTATCATCGGCCCGTGCATTTTGCCATCTATCAGCACCCCCAATCATCGTGAAAGTATTGAGTGTGACATCTTCAGTTGGATTAAACTGGATTGCCCCACTGATTCTGAAGGGAGGAATCCCAGCAAGAGTGTGCAGCTGTGTAGCTCCCCAAGGGGTGGTCACTTTTATCAGTCTTGAGCCCACAGTTACATTGTCCGCCCTTTGCTTTGAAGCATTCAGCCAGCCAATCACTGAACCGTTTAGGTCCAATCTCAAGCCCAAAGGATCGGTTTCAATCAAATTGCTAGCCACAGGACCGTGGTAAGGATAAAAGGTCAAGTCAGTCCCTGCCCCGGCTATCGTAAGGTTATTTTGATCGACGAATTCAACTTCATCAATTAATCGCAACCCCGTACCCGTCATTGAGGCATTATCCATATCTCTCTGAAAATCTGCCGGTATATTCAATACCGCCACCGTTGGAGTGATGCCCACTAAAAACCGGTTGGCAATATTTCCGGGAGTAAAAGCAATTGTCCGGTTGCGATCTTCACATTGAAGCTTGAACTGCATATGCCGGGTAGTGGTGTTGGCATCCGCCGTACCAAGAGGGGTAAAGACCGCGGTACCGTAACCAGTAGAGGTTCCTGTATTCACCCGCATCGTGGTGCTGTTCGAGTCGATCAACACACCGGCGGTACTTGCGCCTGAATTAATCGTAACCGTTGGGGGAAAGGCTGCAATGTTTGGGCCTCTAGTTCCCGCTGGCGGGTTAGCTCTGCCTGCATCCGGCGGCGAAGCATATTGGTCCGGACTATCAGTTGCCTGAATCCTGAGGTACTTAATTGCATGAAGCCCGGTTCCACTTATAAAGACCTCATTTCCGATCAACGCACCCGTTAGAGGATCGATCGATCCCCGGTTGAAGGTATTGTTAAGATCGTAATTACCGAGCCCGGTTATAGCATTTACCGTGGGTTGAATATTGACATGAAAAGGCCCAAACGGAGATGCCGCGTCCCTTGTGTTGGCAAGAGCTATTCTGGCCTGCTTGGGTCCAAACCCATCTGCTCCAGTTGATTGTATCGCGTTTGCCGACATAGTAATGAGGTTGTCGTTTACGACAGTTATCCCAAGGGCGAGAAATTGTGACTGATTAATGTCGACTGGCGGAACAAATCCTCCCCCTGTCAGGTTCTCCAGCCAAATTCTCTGGCACCCCAGAAAACCCTCCCCGATTATTTGGATAAACTCATCCCTCCTGAGCGGATTTCCGGTGGCATTGGGGGTCAGATCCAGTGCGGGAACGCCCGTCGAATTGGATGCATCTAGGTATGAGCCAGCAGAATATGTACAAAGAACATTGGTAATTGTGGGCCTAGCAGCCGAAAAACTGACGTATTTGCCGTTTGCAAAGCTCAGGGTTTGGGTGGTGGATCGGGAAATCCTGATCACACGGTCTAAACCATCAACTGAACCTGGAAAAGCAGAGGCGTTAATCAGCAATTTGGTATCACTCAAGATCTGGATATGGGCGGATATATCCGTCATGCCTCCGCCAGCCGGCCAGACAGGGTTCCCCGCCGAATCTGAAATCGAAATAGAGGTCACAGTACTGTTACCATCTTCAGTGGCCGTTAAGGCCGATTTGAATCCGTATCCGTATAGAGTAAGCGGTCCATCGCGATAAAAAACCGTCCCATCATGCGACGTTCCTGAAAGCTCCACCCGCCCGGTTTTTACCGCAAAGGGGTTGGGATTAACCTCGCTGGCTCCAACCGTATTCCAGACAATCAGCCTTCGACTCTTACCTTCAGAATCATACCCGATCACATTTCGGGTAAGCCGGGTTCCCGGCTCAACAATTTCCTTGGGAATCTCAATCAATGAATCACTCTTGATGTAGGCCGAAACCGGATAGATCAATTGTGTCGTATCCCCATTAGGTCCAAGAATCTGAATGGCCGTTGCGTTCCGGAAACTGGATCCGCGGATAGTCATTGAATCCTGCGTCCGGTAAAACGAATTTCCGCCAATAGGGGCATTCCCTCCGTTCTTGGAAACCACCGTGATAGTCGGTTTGCCGGCAACTGGCAGAACAGAGTTCTCCCACTGGGTATAGTAACTATTGGCACCCATGAAGGCGATGTTATCGGGGAATTTCACGAAGTCGTTTACCCCTGGGCCATATATGTGAGCCCATTGTTGATTTACCACCGGAGCAACCGCACCGGTCCCATCCACACTCATCTCCCCCTGCCACACCACCTCATACCCTCCAATGTTGTATTCGGAATTAAAGGTTAAAGTAAATGTGGTGGTGGTTTCTGCCGGAGCCCAAATGCCGGGCCCATTATTAGCAGCCCCCAACGGTTGACTGGCCTGTGGATTTGCCCGAATCCCTCCGGTAGTCCAACTGGCATCAGCAATCAAATCGTTGTTTCCCGTCGCGTACACGTTGGGAGCCAAAAAACCCGCTGCCCCGATACCTCCCGCCGTTGGCGGGTTGCCTCCATTGAAATTAAATGTACCATTTTCCTCAAAGGCAACGGGCATGCCATTAATCGGTAATAAATTCCTGGCACTGAAAAGAAAATCCGGCACGGTTACATTCCGACCCACAAGTTGAGTAAAGTATTGTGGCCGCCCAGCGATGTTATATCCCGCCCCCGGTAAACCCACTGTATTGGGGATGTCAACGTTTAGGTTCGTGATAAAGGTGTCCTTCCAGACAAATGTTGCGCCATCAGGCGTCGTGTCCAAAAGCGAATCATAATTCATCTTCACCATCTTAATCTTATTAACCCCGCCCCTGTATGCCCATGCCATCTTTCCAACCCCCGGTCCGGTGAAGGCAGTACCATCCATGAAAAAACCGATATTGGGTGCGGTTTGCAGGTGGTACAGTGGGTTGTTTGGATTGATCGGAAAATTTGGGTTGCCCGGAGCGAGCAAAACACCTCCCCCGTTTCGAATGGGAAAAGTCGCCCTGGGTGTTGGGTTATATATTGGCTGCCAAGGATTGGTTCCCAGACGAACTTCGTTTCCCGGCTTGGGTGTGCGACCGGGACTGGAGGCCAAAGCATTGTGTTCAGAGTGAGCGTTTTGAACCCCCTTCACATAATCAGCCGGGGAAACCGCCCGATAAGGGTTGAATTCCATGGCAATGGTGTTGGTGGAGTAAAGGTACTTCAACCCGCCCGCATCATCCAATGTGAGAGCGTGCCGCGGCTTGTAATGACCTCCGGCGGCATTCATTCCATCGTAAAAAACCCCAAAATTAAATTGGCTGGGCGGAGTAATCCATGCGATTTGAGTGTTGCCGTAAAATGCATCAATGATCGCGGCCACCGCACTCCAGGCATTGCCTGATGTGTCGTCGGTATATTCCTCCATTTCGGCAATCAGGGTGTTCCAAGTGGTAAAAGTGCTCAGGTTCAACCCCGGAGCCTGATTGTGAATCAACCGGTACGAATACTGCACATTATTGATAATGTCTGTTTTGCCGGTATTATTGGTATTGATCGGATCCAGTGGGTCATAATTATTTAATTTGGTTTTCCAGGTCGCTACACCCAGGGCCCCAGTATAATTGGCATCCAGTTCATAGGTCGTGTACGCGTATCGATGAGGATTTCCGAGTCCCAACCGGTTCACCATATAACCAAGGGTAACACTCTTGATATCAATCAGGTTGTCAATTTCAGCCGTAGCATTTAGCCAATAGGTCGCGTAATTTTGGGAAAAACCATGTGTTGTTAAATCCAGCCCCGTCGAACCAGACACCCCATCGTAAGCCTTGTCTTCGGGTTCAAAAAAATCGTTGATAACACGCATGGCATCATCAATGGCATTAATCCCTTCCTGACCAAAGAACTGCATGAAAGTCTGGTCAAAACCGTAGGTTAAATAGGGGGTATTAACCCTGAAAAACCGGCTCCGATCCTTTGGCGTACCCAGATAGGGATCTTCCAAATTAGCACTTTGGATTTCCTGCCAATGGCCGGTGATCCCGGTGGGAGGGATGCTGCCACCGGTATTCAAAGTATTCTCATTTAAGGTATTAGGACCGCCATTTAATTGCGATGGCCCCATCAAAACAAACGCACTCACCCCATCGGCCATAACCAGCGTCATAATGATGGTGATGACTTTTTTCATGGTTATTACTCTCTGTTTTGA
>CAZAIZ010000103.1:0-6051 GCA_964485275.1 uncultured Pedosphaera sp. | reverse complement strand
ACCGGGAACACCACCGGGAACACCACCGGGAACACCACCGGGAACACCACCGGGAACACCACCTCCGGCAAAACCGAAGAAAATTGTTGAGGCCAATAGTCCGCCTATCAAGAGGCTTTTGAAATCGATTGTTTTCATGATGAGCAAAGGATACCCGGCACGAATCGGTTGGCAAGGCCCGGCATCCATCAACTTCTATTCGAACTTAAGCCAAGGCGTGGTATTTCTGGAAATCTCGATCAAGCCCTCTTCATGCCGGATAAACCGTCTATGCTTCCAAGATACACTCAAAGGCGCGCCGGTGGGGCACCACCCTTCTGGAATATCAAGATAAGAATATTTCTGATACACCATGATTTCATCCTTATCATTAACAAACCACATTCCTTTGTTCAGATTCTCAGGTGATTTTCTTTTCATAAATCCATTATTCGGAATATTTTCATTAAAACTTGCTATGTACAATCGGTTTTGCTTTTGAGCCTTATCCAATTCCATATGAAGTTCTTTTCGCAACTCGTCTGCCAACTGGCGCTGCTTACGCTCAAAAGCCTTTTTTCGCTGCTCCTCCTTTTTCCATCTGATCTTCTGCTGCTTCATGATTTTCGGATCGTCAGAGGGCTGGGAGTAGAAATAATCGCGCTCTTTGTAGGTCATACTATCCACCCACCAAGGCGAATTTGATTTGGGAGGAGCTAATAGCTCCTCAATATTTATCGGTTTGTCATATTTTTCATTAGTAAAATCTATTTCACCAAACCATCGCATATTCATTCCATATTTACCATGGGGTTTCCATTTTTCGGTGTTTGATTTTTCGGTCTTAAGGATTGCCTGATCGTAGCCAATATATGTGAGCATCGAAATGAGCAGTGTAGCTGTAATAATTTTCATAAGATTATTCCCTTTCCCTCTAAGATTTGTCTCTCAAGAGGGTAATCTTACATAATAATCAAAAAAGTTCCTGAGATAGACTAACCGGAAAGCAAACCAGAAAAAATAAAACAGCAGCAGAGGCGACTCAAGTTTTGGACCGACTCCGTTCTGGAGTCGTTCCATCGTCTCCAATAGGAGTCGGTAGAACACCCTTACCTACAGGCGCGGCAACCAATAAACGGCTGATCACCCATTTCGGCCAACACACGATACTCTCCCTTACAAGTATAATCTCATCAGTGCTTACCGAACCGAAGGGAACCGATATTAAATCGGTGGCAGTCGCTCTTCTACTGCTTGGGCCAAATACTACCCGGTTGGTAAGATCAGCGCAAACCTGAACTATATTGAAGAAATGGGGTGATCGACCGGACTCGAACCGGCGACAACCAGAATCACAATCTGGGGCTCTACCAACTGAGCTACGACCACCGTTGGAGAAAAAACTCTAGAGTCTAGCTCTTAACCCGTCAAGTTTATGGAAAGGAGTTTCCTGTCCACAAGTTGGCGTGGACACATGCAAAAACCAACTGGAGGATGGTTTTTCTGTGAACCGTATCAAGCTTCTCCCTGAACAGGTCGCCAACCAGATCGCCGCCGGCGAAGTGGTTGAACGCCCTGCCAGCGTGGTCAAGGAGCTGGTGGAAAATGCGCTGGACGCAGAGGCCTCCCAGATTACCGTCGAAGTGAAAGCCGGCGGCCGCAGCCAAATCCGCGTCATTGATGATGGCCACGGCATGAGTCGCGATGACGCCCTTATGAGCTTGGAACGTCATGCCACCAGCAAGATTACCCGTGCTGAAGATCTGGCCTCTATCAGCACCATGGGTTTTCGTGGTGAGGCGGTGCCCAGTATTGCCAGTGTCAGTCGGTTCACCCTTACCTCACGGGAAACTAAAGCAGAAACCGCAACTCAAATCACAATTAACGGTGGAAAAATGATTTCGGTACAAGAAGCCGGAGCCGCCGCCGGCACCGAGGTGGAGGTGCGTTCGCTCTTCTATAACCTCCCTGCCCGACGCAAATTCATGCGCACCGAGGAAACCGAACGCTCCCACGTGCAGCATGCCTTAAGCCTGATGGCTCTGGGCCATCCCGAGGTGGCCTTCACTTTTCGCCACAATGACCGCGAAATTTGGCGACTACCGGCAGAAGCGGGTGATGGAGCCACTCCCTTGGAACGGCGACTCAATGCTCTTTGGGGTGAAGGTCTGCAGTTTGTCGCCATTGATACAACCGGCGAACTCCCCAAAAGACCTTTTGATGAAGAGGAAACTCCGGCCATTCCCATTCGTATCTGGGGTTTTATTGGTGCACCGGGAATCAGCCGCAGTAACCGTGAAAACCAACATTTGTTCGTAAACCAAAGACCAGTTGACAACGTGGGCCTAAGCATGGCCCTGCGCGAGGGATATCACACCGCGCTCATGAAAGGGAAATATCCGGTGTGTTGTCTTTTTCTGGAAATTGGACCGGGGGAAGTGGATGTGAACATCCACCCGGCCAAGCGTGAGGTAAAGTTTCACCGGGAACGTGAAGTGCGACGGTTTGTAGCCGATGCAGTTAAGGGAGCTCTGGCTGATTATCATTCGCCGCAACCAGTAAACAATATGTCCGAACCGACACTTGTCGCTCCAGATAGTTTTGGGCTGGCTGCCGAGGATATTGCCAGTGAACCCGTTGCCAAGCAAAAGCCACTGGATATGGGATTCAAAGAGCCCCCCTCACCCACTCCCAAAGAAGATGCCACTCCACTAATCCCTGAAGCAGTGCTTACAGAGCAGCCAAACAGAAACCAGCCTCTACTCTCGGTTCCCCTGAGAATTATCGGGGTGGTAGGTAAACTCTACGTCATCTTGGAATCAGAACGCGGCTTGGTGCTGATGGATCAACATGCAGCCCATGAACGGGTATTATATGAACAGCTCCTTGAGCAAACAGAACGGAACCAAACCGCTTCCCAGAAACTACTTCTGCCTGAAACCGTGGAACTCGCCGCACCCGATGCGGCGTTTCTCACTGAACACGTGGAAACACTTAGCCGACTGGGTGTGGGGATCAGTATCTTTGGGGAACGTACATTTTTACTCGATGCATTACCTCCCTTTGTCAGGGTAAAGGATGCCAAAGGATTTCTGCTTGCTCTGATCGATGAATTGAAAGCAGTGGGCTCAGGGGTAAACTCCATGAGGTTGGGCGAGGATATGGTCACCAAAACTGTCTGTCGTCAGGCCATTAAGGCTAATGACGCAATGAGCGAGGCAGAGCTTGAAGGTCTACTACGTGATCTACGCCAGTGTTCTATGCCCTACACCTGCCCGCATGGGCGCCCAACCCTCATTGAAATGAGTTATCCAGAATTGGAGAAAAAATTCGGGCGTACGGTCTAAAATACCCCTTAAAAAACCTTGCATTGTTGTGATTTAGGCGTATTTTCCACCGCTCGCCCGGAATCCGTGAGTGCGGAACTCCAAAGAGGGCATTAACAGTATGTTAACAGGTTATTAACTATTAAACCCGCCGGTGAAAAAGCCAATTAAGCCTTAAAAACCAGCGGTTTTCAAACAGGGCCGTATTTCAAAGGCCTTGTTTCTCCCAAAGAGTACACAACAGCTATGCTGACCATGGAAGAAGCCTTCGAGAAAAGTCTAAAGACTTTCTCCCAAGGCGAAATTGTAAACGGCACCGTCATCGATATACGGGGCAAAGAAATAGTCGTCGATATTGGCTATAAAAGTGAAGGCCATGTGGCATTAAACGAATTTGATGAGGATGATCGTCCGGAGGTCGGCTCCCAAATAGAGGTGCTAATTGATGCGCTCGAAAATCGAGAAGGTCAGGTAGAGCTCTCTCACGAACGAGCTCAGTTTAAAAAGAACTGGGACAAGATTAATTCCATATGCGAAGAAGGTGGCGTCATCACCGGTCGAATCAAGGATGCGGTCAAGGGTGGCCTCATCGTAAATATTGGGGTGGAGGCATTTCTGCCCAGCTCACAGGTGGATGTAGTTCAGCCCAGGAACCTCGATGCATTGGTAGGCCAAAAAATGGAGTTCAAAATCGTGAAGCTAAACGCTGAGCGCCAGAACATTGTACTCTCACGGCGCGAACTTATCGAAGAGGAACGTTCAGCCAAACGCTCTGAAATGCTGGGAGGCTTGACCCCAGGTGCCGTGATCAAAGGCAAGGTGAAAAACATCACAGACTTTGGAGCCTTCATCGACCTCGATGGGCTTGATGGCTTATTGCACATCACCGATATGAGCTGGGGACGCATAAATCACCCAAGCGAGATGGTGAGTGTTGGCGAAGAGCTTGATGTGGTGGTATTGGATATCAATAAAGAAAAGGAACGCGTTTCCCTCGGTCTAAAACAAAAAACCCAGAACCCCTGGGAACTTATCGAAAGTAAATACCCCGTTGGAACCAAGGTCAAAGGCAAGGTGGTCAACCTCGTTTCCTACGGTGCGTTTGTAGAGCTGGAACCAGGCGTGGAGGGACTGGCGCATGTCACTGAATTATCCTGGACCAAGAAACATACCAAACCCTCGGAGGTCCTCGAAAAGGATCAGGAAATCGAGGCTCAGGTGTTGGGCGTCAATGTCGCCGATCAGAAAATCAGTCTGGGCATACGACAACTGGACGACAACCCGTGGGATGCTGCTGAAACCAAGTACGCCAAAGGCAGTCATGTCTCTGGCAAGGTACGTAACCTGACGAGCTACGGAGCTTTTGTGGAACTGGAGGAAGGATTGGATGGAATGATACACGTAAGCGATCTCTCTTGGACACGAAAAATTAACCACCCCTCTGAACTGATCAAGAAGGGCGACGAGATCGAGGCTCAGGTTCTGGAAGTAGATAAAGAAAACCAACGCATCTCAATTGGCATTAAACAGCTCTCCGAAGATCCTTGGGATAAAATCGACGAAATCTATCAGGTCGGCCAACTTGTCAAAGGCAAGGTAACCAAGCTGGCCAGCTTCGGTGCTTTTGTCGGCTTAGAACACGATATGGATGGTTTGGTCCACATCTCGCAGATATCTGAAGAACGCGTGGACAAGATCAAGAATGCTCTTGAAGTGGATGAGGAAGTCGAGGCTCGAGTCATCAAGATCGATCGCTCCGACCGACGAATTGGATTGTCCATTAAGGCAACCAAATACGACGAGGAACAAATCAAGAAGGAGCAAGAGCAACTCGACCAGCTCAAGCCCGGCGAGGATCTTGTTGCCCTTGAGCATGCCTTCGACAATCTTGACCTGAGCAATGCTGATAAAGAAGGTGAAAAGAACGAATAGCCCTGAGCATGTCATAAACACTCACTGGCGGTCTAAGGCCGCCTTTTTTATTGTACAAACCCTCCCTCGCTGCTGATGATCAAGCCCATGCGTACGATTCTGTGCTTGTACTTTATTGCCTGTGCCTTGGGGGCTGATGAGCCTCGCGTCAACCAGGGCATTTTGCCCGGCGGATTGATTGATGACAAAAAGTTGCTCAGTGAGCTCAACTTACACGCCAAGCAACTTCGAGAGGTTGATGGCATACCGAAAGCCGCCGAGCTCCTTAAGCAGCTCAATCGCAAACAATGTCAACTAACCCTACAAATCCCTGGTGAGAAGAAACTAACCACTGCTGAAATTGCAGAAAGTACCCGCAAAGGAGTCCTTGTGGTATCGGGGCTGTACAAATGCAAGCGCTGTCCGAACTGGCACAGTGGGGCCGCCAGCGGATTCATGTTAACTGAAGATGGCGCGTTTTGCACCAGCTATCACGTTGTAGACAACCCACAAAATGACTCAATTGTGATTATGACTGGCGATGGCCGGGTTGCCCCAGTAGTTGAAGTGCTAGCAGCAGACAAACGAACCGATCTTGCCATCCTAAGAGCCAAGGGCAAAGGATTCACCCCGCTGCCGGTATCGGTGAATCCGTTGGACTCCCTGATTGGCGACAAGGTTCATGTTTTCAGTCATCCCAACCGACACTTCTACGTACTCAGTGAAGGGATCATTTCCCGGAAGTATCTTGATAGCACCCGCAAAGAAGGCCCACGCCGTATGATCTCCATTACCGCCGACTTTGCCAAGGGTTCCAGTGGCGCACCTGTTTTCA
>CAZAIZ010000102.1:4675-6067 GCA_964485275.1 uncultured Pedosphaera sp. | reverse complement strand
GAAATATCTCCCAACCCATCTCGGTACCGCTGCGCCCACTTTGCACGCTCTTCAATAAAACCTTCGAGCTTTTTGAGCTGTTCCAAACCCACTGCCCCCTGCAGATCGGTCATTCGGTAGTTAAAACCGAATTCATCAAAAGCCGGTAGCTCGTGCGGTTTGGGACTCCGATGCCGAACCTCTTCAGGAATACTGGCTCCATGGTTGCGCAACCGCCTTAGTCTCTCGGCTAGCTCATCGCTGTTTGTCGTAATCATCCCGCCTTCACCAGTGGTAATCGGTTTGCGCGGATGAAACGAAAAAACGGCCGCATCCCCCAGCCCCCCCGAATAAGAGGCCCCATAGCGTGCCCCTGCGGCACACGCTGCATCCTCCAGGATCTGAACATGGTCGGGCACAACCTTCCGAATGCCGTCCATGTCCGCACAAAGACCAAAAAGATGCACAGGAATGATGGCTTTGGTTGCCTCGGTTAGCCGGTTCCTTACCAACTTGGAATCCAGATTATAGGTTTGCCGCTCCACATCCACAAAGACCGGAGTAGCCCCACATTGCATCACCACATTTGCTGTTGCGACCCATGTGAAGGCAGGAACGATGACCTCATCACCCGACCCTACCCCCATCCCCACAAGAGCCAAATGTAACCCGGTGGTACAGGAGGTCACTGCGATAGCATGTTTTACGCCATGCATATGTGCAAACTGCTCTTCAAAAGCCGCAACGCGTGAACCTTGAGTCAACCATCCTGATTGGAGCACTTCCTGTACCGCGTCCAGCTCTTCCTGCCCAATAACCGGCACGGCAATAGGAATAGTTTTATTTTGCGCCATCACGCCACTCAATGAGTTTCTGCAAACCTTCCCTTAAACTAAACTGATACTCAAAATCGAGTTCCTGCTTGGCAAGTTTAGGACATCCAATACGGTTCTGGACAAGCTGTCGCGCATCATCGGCCGCATAAGGCTGGTACTTAACTTCCAAGTCTGACTTTTTCAGATCCAGAATTGTGTCACAAAGTTCTCGAATGGTGGTTTGGACCCCGGTTCCTACATTGTAAAACTGATCTGTGCTTTCCGATTCCATCGCACATATGTTGGACCGACCCACATCCTCCACATAAATAAAGTCATAGGCCTGTGTTCCATCACCATTGACTGTGGGGGCTTTGCCAGCATCGATATTGTTCAACATAATCGGAATAACACCTGAGTAAACAGCCTGCTGGTCCTGTCTTGGGCCGTACACGTTCATGTATCGTAAACCCACATAATCCAACCCATAACGATCATGATAAGCTCGGCACATGGCTTCCCCGGCAATCTTGGTGGCCCCATAAAAATTCCGATTATTAAAGGGATGATTCTCAGTCATGGGAACCTCAGCTGCATC